>JBAVQV010000075.1:0-16342 GCA_049694415.1 Dehalococcoidia bacterium | reverse complement strand
GCTCTGACTCCCGCATAGGCGGCTCCCATGCCAAGCTCCATAGCCACCTTCTCATTCGTCGACCACTCGGCATATACCTCGTCAAAGCGAGCTATCGATTCAAGTATCTCGGTGCTCGGCGTACCGGGATAGGCTGCCGCCACCATGACACCGGCATGATAGGCACCGAGAGCAAAGGCCTCATTTCCGGAGAGCAATTTCTTCATTGATTTACCTGCTTAATTGGGAATGCAATGAATCAATTTAGCATTATGCCACGTAGCTAATCTAAATAGCAACCCGTGTTTTGTGGGAGTATATAGCAGCTAATATTTCCTCGTTTCCAACCCTTCCACTATATTCTGATATTTCTCATGTATGAGCATTCTATCAAACTCCCAAAACTCCTCCAGCATATCATCCTGTTCTTTCTTGCTTAAATATTCAAGAACCGGATAGAAGAAGTGTTTGTCTTCCTTTTCAATATGTGCTTTATAAAAACCAACCAGCTCTCTTGCGTATGTGATTATATCTTTTAGAGATTCCGGATTGCCATCGTTATAATTGTTCTTGGCATTGGCTAATGCAGAAACCGTCTTTCGAGCAGAAACATGCTCTGCCACCAGCTCGTTCATGATTCTTTCGTGCTCTTTAGAAAGACGTTTCTTCGCCAGCTCTCTAAAAAGAATATCCTCTTCTTTTCCATGATGCGTCCTGTCGGCATAGGTCCTAAAGAAGTCGACGGCAACCGTCAGCAATTCAACATTTACTTTATTTTTCTCGTTCATCTGTTTTAGTTCTTTATTCAATGCAGCGACCATACGCTCGATAAGTCGGTGTTCTCTCATCAAGGGCCCAATTGGCTTCATCTAGTCCTCCTCGTATCTTTCTCATAATAATACTAAAATAATTATGATACCACTACTTGCCGATTGAATATATTTGTCTCGTTTGCCTGCAGTTAATCCACTCGCACTATAATTTTTTGTTCGATATCAATTATTGGTGCTACAATCCATACAGCATGGGCAAATATACAAGTTAGACGAAGAGGAGCAAACAAAGAATGAAAACAAAAACAATTCACCAGACAGTAACGTTTAAAGCGACTTCACACGAGGTATACGAGACACTTATGGATGCGAAAAAACACTCGCAACTTACCGGCTCGAAGGCCCAAATAAGTAAAAAAGTGGGCGCCAAATTCAGTATTTATGAGGGTGAAATCCAAGGTGTAAATCTTGAGCTGGTGCCCGACCGCAAGATTGTTCAATCCTGGCAGTACAGCGACTGGCCTGAAGGCCACTATTCAAAGGCTACTTTCTTACTTGAAGAAAATAAGGGCGCCACGAAACTCACTTTTACCCAGACCGAAGTCCCGGAGGAACTTTACGAGGATGTGGCACAAGGCTGGCACGACTATTACTGGCAGCCGATGAAGGAGATGCTGGAGAAGCCGCATAAATAGCGATCGCTGGGATACCAGTATGGGTTAAACGCCCGATGAATATTAGCCGCCCATGGCAGCAATTACCATGGTACCCGGTCCGCCGTGCACGCCCAATCCGGCTCCTATTCGGGACATTAAAATGTGTTTCTCGTCGATGACGGACCCCAGCATTTTCTTGAGCTTTTCAGCTTCTTCGGGGACCGTGCTCTGGGCTATGCCAACCTCCACCAGATTAGGATAATTCTTAACAAACTCGAATACCCGCTCTACACCCTTGGCATAGGAGCGAGCCATGCCCGCCTGAACGAGTTCACCCTGGCGCATGGTCAGTATGGGCTTTACATTCAGCAGCGCGCCCACCAGCGCTCTGGTCTTGGTGATACGTCCGCCCTTGAGCAGATACTGCAGGGTGTCCAGTAGCCCGCGCATTTGATTCTTGCTGATGGCTTTCCTGGTCTCCTCCAAAACCTCTGTCAACTTGCTACCGCTATTGGCCACCCGAGCCGCAGCTATGACTATGAGCCCTAAACCTATAGACACCGACAAACTGTCAAACACATGTACTTCGCACTTGGGCTTGGCTGTCTCGAGCCCCTGGAGCGCTGCATTATAGGTGCCGCTGACCTTAGTCGGTAGATGTATGGAAACAATAGCATCGGCATCTTTGGCAAGAGCGGTATACGTCTCAGCAAAGTCAGCCGGCATCGGCTGCGTGGTAGTGGGATAAACCGGACCTTCCACCAATCTCTTGTACAGCTCATCCGGTCCTATGTCCACTCCGTCTTTGTAGGCTTTATCGCCAAAATAGATATATACCGGGACGATAGTGATGCCCAGCTTCTTGGCCAGCTCAAGCGGTATATCCGAGCCGCTGTCAGTAACAATCTTTACCGTCAAAACTCACCTCCCAATACTTCCATAGTAAAAGTCACAAAATTGTACCTGCGGTCAAGGGTAAATGCAATACCTTGCTATGCTATGGTATCGTGGACGCAAGAGCTAGAGAAGCGCTCTATTCGTGGCGCAGAGATTCAATGGGGTCGAGCCGAGCCGCCCTGAAGGCGGGGTAGGTGCCGGATATCACGCCAATCCCAATTGATACAGTCAGCGCCAGAATTACGATGCCCACTGAAATCTGAGCCCCAATGGTTAACTCTCCAAATGGAACGTCTTGCAAGAACAGCGACAGGATCAAAGCCAAAGACAAGCCAATTAAACCACCTGACAGGCTCAGTGCCGCCGCTTCGATAAGGAACTGGACTAAAATGTCACGTCTTTTGGCACCGATAGCTTTGCGTATGCCGATTTCACGCGTGCGTTCGGAGACCGAGACCAGCATGATGTTCATAATGCCAATGCCGCCAACGATTAGTGAGATGGCACCCACACAGCTTAAGAAAAACGAGAAGGCAGCCAGTTGCGACTGCAATTGATTAAGTACGTCACGCATGTCCCGTATTTGAAAATCATCGGATTGGCCCGGCGCGATAAAATGCCGCGCCCTCATTATCGAGGTTATTTCCGATATGGCGTTATCCACTTGGTCCGGGCTGACTGCCTTTACCCCAATTTGCTGTATATTGTTGCCGCCTGATATTTTGGATTGCATGGTCGTGAGCGGCATCAGAATGAAGCTGTCTCCCGTAAAACCACCCATTTTTGCTATAGTGCCGACTACCTGGTATCTACCGCCGGAGATACGTATAGTCTGGCCCACTGCGGTTTGATCCCCGAATAAGTCCTGGGTCGTCTGCCAGCCGAGTACCACAACATTGTCCCTGGTTCCCACATCCTGGTCGGTAATGAACCTGCCAGCCGAAAGAGTATATTTTTTTATCTCGCCTATTACCGGTGTGATTCCGGTGGCCTGCACATTTACGTTATTATTGCCGTAAGATGCACTCACTCCCTTGTTGAGGGTCGGTGCCACTAAAGCTATCGCCGGAGCTAAGGATTTATCTGCCAGCGCCTGTGCATCCTCAAAAGTTAACCAACGAATAGTAGAAACACTTTTATCCGTTGTGCCGGACACGTAAAGAGCGCTGGCTCCTAGATTTTCAAAAGTTGACCGCAAACTACTCTGGAACCCATTCCCCAGAGCCACCAGCAGAACCACGGCGCTGACGCCAATGATAATGCCCAGCATCGTCAGCGAAGACCGCAATTTATTGGCAAATATGGATTTCCAGGCAGTCGTTATGCTCTCCAGTATATTCATCGCTTTTTTTCCTCGGTTACCTTCCCATCCCTGAGATATATTGTCCTCTCGGTAAAAGACGCAACATCTTCTTCGTGGGTAACGATGATGATAGTTATACCCTTTTTTCGCTGCTCAAGCAGAACATCCATGATATTGTGGCTCGATTGAGTGTCCAGGTTACCTGTTGGCTCATCGGCGAGTATTATCCTGGGGTTATTTACCAGGGCACGGGCAATGGCTACCCTTTGCTGCTCGCCCCCTGACATTTCGGTCGGGTGATGGCGCGCCCTGTTACTGATGCCCACCGATTCCAGAGCCTCAAGGGCACGCTCTCGCCGGTGACCTTGACCGGCATATACCATCGGTAATTCCACATTCTCCAGTGCCGTCATTTTGGGCAAAAGGTTATAAGACTGGAAAACAAAACCCAGTTTCTGATTTCTTATCTCCGCCAGCTCATTGTCATTGAAGCTGGAGACATCCTGCCCTTCCAGGCAGTAACTTCCGCTGGTCGGCCGGTCCAGGCAGCCGAGTAGATTCATCAGGGTAGACTTGCCGGAGCCTGATGGCCCCATGATGGAAACCGCCTCTCCCTTGTTGCAGCGAAAAGAGATATTGTCTAAGGCGGTCACCTTCATCTCGCCTATGTCATATATCTTGGATATATTGTTCAGTTCCATTATGCCATCTGATTCAGTCATGTCGCATACCTTATGTAAAGATGTTTAAACTCTAGAAGGGCAGTTCAACGTACTATAACCGTTGGGCCCCGTCCCCCCTGGCCGCTGGTGCCGCTTATGCCCGTTCTCGGCGGGGTCGGTGTTACCGTAACTTTATCTCCCTCGTTTAGTCCCGATAATACTTCGGCGTACAAAAAATTTTGCTGACCCAACGTAACGGCCTTATATTCGGGTATTCCGGTGGTCGGATTAATGACAGCTACCACCGGTCCTTCAGGTGTGTTAGCTATTACAGATACGGGCACCAGCAGGATGTTTTTGCCGCTGTATGCGCTGACAACCGCCGTGGCGCTCAAGCCACCTCTGAGCTGTACATCATACGGCGCGAGCTTTATGATGATGTCAAATTTTATGACATTGCCGGATTTTACACCGAAGGGCGATATAAATTGTACCGTCCCATCCAGCACCTTATTCCGGAGAGCATCAACTGTGATGCTGGCTTTCTGCCCCTTTTGGACTTTCATAATATCTATTTCATCAATCAGCCCTTCGAACCTTACTGAGCCCGTATCTACCAATTGGATGGCCGTCGTCGCTGAATAGTTCTGTGCCGAAAGGACCGAAGATTTCTTCAGGTTCACAGCCACTATTGTTCCATCAGCGGGGGCGATAATAGCTGTGTTCATTAAGGCTCGCTTAGCCTGATATAACGATATCTGGGCGTTCTGCATAGCCAGGTTGTACTGCTGCAATGTCTGCCAGTTAATGCCTTTACCGACGACGAAGAGTGACGTCTGATTTTGCAGAACATCCTGGCCAACCAGCAGGTTAAGCTGGGCTATATACAACTGTTTAGCGGCCTCCAGAGCCTCGGCGTCGCTCTGCGCCAGATAGCTCTCCAGGTCCTGAAGGCCTCGTACTGCCGACTGCAGAAAATCGACGCTAGTAGCGGTATCCGGATATTCGAACATCTCGCTGCCCTTGAGATATACCGTGCTTTCAGCCAGCTGGTAAGCCGTAAACATTTCCTGCTGGACAGCATCCAATCCCGACGCCACTTTATCATAAGCTCCCACTTTCATGTCGGAGCTAATATTCATTAGCTTCTGACGGTAGTTCTGAAGATAATCAACCACCGTCGCATCAGTGGGAGTCGGAGATTTAAAGCCACCTTCGTAAAGCTCAGGGTAGTAAGTTGAGTTTATCTTGGCTCCGGCCAGTACGGCGGCATTGGGCTTGGACTTAATCAGGTCCTCGGCTACTTCTACGTCGAAATAGGTCATTATTAAATCATGGCCGGCGTCTTTGTAATCCCCCTGCTTGAACTCGTTAACCGCAGTATCTAAATCTTTTCGTGCCTGGTCAAAGATACGGGGCACGCTCAAATCGGGATAGGTATAGGGCAGGTGGTCGCAGCCAGCGGCGGCGCTATCGGTTTTCGATTGCACCGTAATGTTATTCTGGGCTGTCTGAACGTTTAACAGTGCGGTCTTAATGGCGTTCCTCTGGGACGTATCGTCGAGCAAAGCCAGCAATGCGCCCTGCTTAACCTGGTCGCCCTCTTGAACAAATATTTGCTGCACCTGGCCGTTGGTACCGAATTTCAAATTGTACTCGTCGGGCATGGTCAGGTTGCCCTCGGAAGTTACGTTGATACTCAGGTCTCCCCTCTTTATTTCGAAGACCTGACCGGGGGCAGCCGTGGTAACGGTGCTCTTGGCACAGGCACCTGCCATTATAGGCAGCAAGGCCATGGTTAATATCAGTACGCTTATCAGACTTTTTTTCATTTTATTATCTGCTGGATGGCGGCGGTGTCCCTCCGGTCTGCCGCGGGAACCCCTTTACTATCGGTGCACCGGTTACGTTCTCCTGGATTACAACTTTATCGCCTGCTTTCAAACCGGATAAAACCTCGGCAAATTCCAGGTTTTGATTGCCTAGTGTGACCTCCCTTTTTTCCTGCTTGCCTGTAGCTTCGTCCACGACCGTTACAAAAGAGCCGGCAGAAGTACTGGTAATTGCCGTACGAGGCACCAGCAGTGCATTCTCGACGCTGGATATAGCTATATCAGCCGTGGCCGTAAGCCCGCCCTTGAGAGCCACTTCACTGGGGTCAAGCTGGATGGTAACCGGGAACTGAACCACACCGTTAGTATCGGGTGTGCCGAAAGGCGAAATGAAGGAGACAGTGCCGGCAAATACTTTATGCGGTATTGCATCCACCTCAATAGTCGCTTTTTGACCCGTCTTTATTTTCAGTATGTCTATTTCGTCTACCTTCCCCTGGAACTTAATCTGGCTGGTATCGACCAGTTGAACGGCCGTCACAGATGCATAGTCGATCTGGGAAAGAACATCGTTTTTCTTGACGCCCACGCTGACCACAGTACCATCGAACGGCGCCAGTACTACCGTCTTAAGGAAGTCCTGCTGCGAGTTGCCCAGCCCGGTTAAAGCGTTCTGCAGGTCGACGTGGGCTTGCTGCTCATTCTTCAGAGACAGGCCATGCTGCAATACATAATCATTGCTGCCCAAAATGCTATTACAGATTTGCATATAATGCTGTGCAATTCGCAGGTTGTCATTTAATTCAGGCGCATTTAGTCCACCGGTCTCTATGCCTTTAAGCGCCGCATTCAGCTTGTCAGCGGCGGCTCCGTAGAAATACAGGCTTATGTCTTTACCGTAGACGGTAGAATAGCTGTGCGCTTTTATCACGTTTATGTTTTGAATAACTGCCTTGCCTATGTTGTTCACCTGTTTTAAAAGCGGTGTAAACATGGGTCTGGCTTCTTCGTATTTGCCCTGAGCAATCAATCCCCGGACGGTCTCTATATCCGCCTGGCCCTGCTTTATTGAGTCAACTATTTTTCGCAGCTGCACAATATAGGAGATTTCCCATGACTGGTCCGTATTTATCTCTAGCAACATTATGTCGGTTTCGTTATCGGAGACGAACGGCGC
Source organism: Dehalococcoidia bacterium (assembly GCA_049694415.1). Taxonomy (GTDB): domain Bacteria; phylum Chloroflexota; class Dehalococcoidia; order GIF9; family UBA5629; genus 9FT-COMBO-48-23. Next base: position 9,063 of record JBAVQV010000075.1, on the reverse strand, counting down.
CATGTTGCCCAGTCCCGATTTCGGGTTGTTTATGGCATCCTCCAGTATCTGTATACAGGCTTCCAGGTCTGATAGAGCCACATACAATTGGGATGCCGCCGCGGTATAGTTAGCACCCTGAAATAGAGCCTGTGCAGTACCGACCTCACCCTGCGCCCAGCTATAGGCTGACAGGGCTGTGGCGTTGGGGTAATAGTATGGAGAACTAGTGTCCAAATTGTCGCTGCTTCGGCTAATAGCATATCTATATATAGTCTCAGTTATAGATGTTACTTGAGTAGTTACTGTTGTCGTGCCCAGAACTGGGCCCGGCGCGTGCGTAATCTGTGTCGTAGTTGTCGTTGTTCTCTCGGTAACCATGGATGTAGCTGGTACGCCGCTATCACTGGTCGTCGTACTCGTCGTTGTCCTTGTAGTGCTTCCTGTTGGAGGAATATTCGTATCCACAATGAAATATGTTTGTATGGAAGGTGGTGGTGTTGGTGGTGTAGTTGTTGAAGTTGTTGTAGTTGTTGTTATATCTGGTGTGGGATTACCACTTATATCCGTCGGACCTAATTCACCTTTTACGTAGATCACAGTCGGAAACTGGGGCAGCAGCGGTACATTTTCATACAGCTTGCTTAAAACTGTCTGCACATTGTTGTTGGAGGACTCGACGGTCAACTTCTGGCTCGTATTATCCAGTGTGGCCAGTATCGTCCCTTCTTTTACCACATCACCCTCCTGGACAAAAACCTGCTGGACGGTACCCGGAGCGCCGAACAGCAAATTGTACGCCTGCGGCATGACCAGGTTGCCATCAACCGAGGTGGATATTGTCAGATTGCCTGGCCGCACCGTGGCCAGCTGCGTAGCTGCTGCCGGGGTCGTTGTTTTTTTGGCGCAGCCAATACCGGAAATAAGCAAAGCAGCTATGGCGATGAAGATAACTGACCTGTTAAGTATTTTGGTCACGCTCGTATTTTGTTTGGCTGTTTTCAATGGAATTTACTCTAACAGGGAAATATTAAGATATTATTAAGATAGCAATTATTTTGGCGATAACAAAAGTGAAATGACTTTCTATAACCTATTTTACGCAAGTTAATATTATACGTCTCAACCGTTTATTTAGCAATTGGTGTGCCAAGCCCTGCTCAGAATCTCGATGCAATCGCACAGCCAGTTTGATACCCATAAAAAGAAGAGGGGAAAAATTCCCCCCTTCTACCACTAATTCTGGCTACACATTATGTTTCTAATACGTCGTTGGACTTGCCCCTGGTTGGGGGTTTTGAGTTCCTTGAAATCTATGCCACGGCCGTCCACCCTGTTGCCCGGGTGCTTTAGGTTCAGGCAGTGGAACATCCGGTTTAGCCGCCAGCCACGCCTGGTAAGCATCATACTGCGCCTGAGTTATTTTACCATTCTTCAATAGTCCGTCCAGCATCTTTGGACCGACTCTTGGGACATCCGGTCTGGAGTCAAGCCAGGCCTTCAATTGATCAGCCTGGTCCTGTGTCAACTTCCCACTGGTTACCAGATTCTGAAGCCCAGTATTCTGCCTTTCCGTACGCATTTCTGTCACGGCTTGCTTGAACGCATCCGTTAACTTTTGTACGTCGATGTTCAATATCTGTGCCACCCTGGCTAACAAGCCGTTTGGTTTTTCCTGGTTGCTTTGCCCATCATCGGCCAGTGCTACACCTGCAGAACCAGCCATCATCGTAACCGCCAGTATGCTTGATAACAGCAATTTCGTAATTTTCCTCACTGTTTTTAGCCTCCTTGGTTTTACTGTACCAATTATTATAACAATCGATTGTTTTCTGAAATTAGTTTTTTTGTAAAATCTATGTAAAATTTTATGACGAGCTGAATATGGAGGAGCTAGTCCCGCTCCTTTTCACCGTCTTCGCTGTAGACGTACTTGCCGCCTCGGAGCCAGGAGGCACCGCCGGCAATTAGGCACATTACTATGGAGAAGACCAAAACCTCGGCAAGTCCATGATGGAAAGCACCTGATATAAGCTGAGGGAAGAATGTCCTTGAGGTAATGGTCGCCGCCTGGGCTGGTGGCAAAGCATGAAGCACTTGTGAGGGAATCAGCGTTCCCAGTGGATTGTAGCCCAGAAATGCGGCGAATAAATACGTTATTGCCGGCGCATCAGCTAACCGCTGCGCAATCGGTGCCGGCATGCCCTGCTGAATAAGGCCACCGTACATGGCTGCTGGCACCGAGACGTTCATGCCGAGTATCATGAGAGAGAAGAAAATGCCTATCGATAAGGGCATGCCGGCATTAATCAATGTGGCCCGCATTCCGGAACTCACCCCGCGATGCTGTGCCGGGACGCTGTTCATAATCGCCGCGGTATTGGGCGCGGCAAACATGCCCATAGCCAGACCGTTAAGCAGAATTAGCACGGCGAACAGCGGATAAGGAAAATCAACCGGCAGGACCATCATCAGCCCGAAGCTGATAGCTGCCAGTAGCATGCCGCCGGTGGCGAAATAGCGCGCACCGTACCTGTCAGACAAGCGACCGAAAAGCGGCCCGGCCACCAGAAAGCCGATGCTCATGGGCACCATACAAATACCGGCCCATAGAGGTGTTACCTCAAAGTCGTAGCCGCGCATCGGCAGCCAGATACCCTGCAGCCAGATTATGAGCATAAACATCAGACCGCCTCGCGCCACCGAAGCCAGGAACCCTGCCACATTGCCAGCGGCGAAAGCTCTTATACGGAATAAGTTAAGCCGGAACATCGGCACCCGGACGTGCCGCTCAATGAAAACAAATCCTATTAAGAGAACAATGCCTCCGATTAGCATGCCCATCACGAAAGGCGTCGTCCAGCTCATAAGAGAGGTGCCGCTCGGGTTAATACCATAGGTAATGCCGGTCAACACCATGGTCAGACCGGCGGCAAAGGTGATGTTGCCCAGCCAGTCAATTGGCTCACTTTTCCTGATACCTATCTCTTTAAGAGACAGGTATGCCCAAACGGTACCGATAACACCTATAGGCACATTTATCAGGAACACCCAGCGCCACCCTATCTCAGCCAACAGCCCACCAACCAGTATGCCTAACAAGCTGCCGGCGATGCCGGCTACCTGATTTAGTCCCAGAGCCATGCCGCGTTGTTCCACGGGAAAAGCGTCGGTCAATATGGCTGCGGAATTGGCAAACAGGAAGGCGCTGCCAATGCCCTGCACGACACGAAAGATAATCAGCTCCAATGCCCCGGCCGGCCCCATGCTCCAGGTAATAGCACACAAAAGGGAGCCCACAGTGAAGATGGCGAACCCAAGGTTATACATTCGGGTCCGCCCGAAAAGGTCACCCAGCCGGCCGAAGGTGACCACAAGGACGGCTAAAACCAGCATATAACCTACCAGCAGCCAGAGTAAGTAGGTGAAGCTGCCCGGGGCCAGAGGATTGATACCGATGCCCCTGAAGATGACCGGAAGTGCCAGTATTAAACTGGATGAGTTGAGGAATGCCAGCAGCACAGCTAACGTAGTATTCGACAGGGCAATCCACTTATAAGTACCGCTAGCCGGAGATTGGGTAGAGTTCAGTTCCATTTAAAAAACTGCTTTACTTTCTAGACGGTCAAGCCAAGCGAAATATTATTATCTATTTCACTTGTCCTGTCAACGAACTTTTGTGGGTTGCTTAGTGTAGAAAGAAATGGCTCAGTCTGGGCTCATTTATTTCTTTGTAATGTTTTGATAGCAACGAGTTCTCGTTTGGAGAATTATTTACTGACTATTTAACCAAGCTGATTTCTGAACCAGGTGGCTATTACCGACAGCATAATGCTGAATGCACCGAATCCAAAGGCGGCAGACATCCTCGAGCCGCCCTGGAACATAGCCAATCCGACGAAACCCATCAGCAATCCCAGGCAGCCCACCACAAACAGTATCCACACAGATATGGTCACCAGCGCCAACAACATTTTCGGCATTGTTTTTACCTCCTTTTCTAGCAGCGAATTATTACCTTGCAGCGACTGACACTGAATAGGCTATTTCCACCAATGGACAGTGCATGTATTTACACTATATTACTCAATATTACTCACCATTAGTAACCTTTGCAATATCTAATACACGACTTTTCCACTTCAATGCCGGCATATCATTGAATAAAATGGACAAATGTTTCAATTAATACACCTGACAATCTATTTCCTCAGGTGATTGCAGAGTGACCAGTTCATACTCTCTTGTTGGTGGCTATACAGTTTCCTACCTTAATTGTTTCCGCAAATTTATTGCTTCGCTCCAATCCAATTTAGCTAGTTCATCAATATATTCCTTAATTCGCTGATCACCGGAAAGGGCGTAGGTGGTAAGGCCATTGCTATCGTGCTGGTCTATAAGAATGCCTTTTTCGACCAAGGCTGTCATTGCATCCCTCAAGTTACGCCTTGCAGTATCCAACGCCCTGGCGACGGTGTAAAGACTCAGTCTTGACTTGGGATGTCGTCCCCAGAAGCAGAGTAGCCTGAATTGTATACCACTGCAACCGATATCTTTGAGAAATAATAGTAGATCGCACTTCATTATTCGGTTTATTTTGTAGTCAGTTACCATGTCTTTTCTCTCCTTTTCCAATATTTCCATCCGTACTTCGTCGGCACATTGATATGTTGATGGTAACAAGACAATATTAATTTCTCATTAATATTTTGAACTAAGAACTGTACACTCTGGCTCACAATTAGCTGCTACGCCTGTTGACGCTACTTGCTATCAGCGGAAGTCTCATATTGCCGTCGATTACTATTTAGGTAACCCAGTCTTAAGGGACACATCACATAATAATTAACAGTTTTTTAACATTTGAGCGGTACAATTAAAGTGTAAAGATTACACCTTTGACTGTATATCATTTGAACAAAGTTATGAACTGGTATTTGTAAAAAGAGGATAACATTATGCGGCAGATTTATTTCTGTCCTAATTGCAGGGCACCAATCGGTTATGGTGATAGGTTTTGCCGTAACTGCGGAATTAACTTGAAATGGGAGATACGACAAATCTCGCCGCAGTCATTACCCTTATGGTACGATTGTCAGTATCCCGGTGAGCAACAAACGTGTAGTCGTCAACAACTACAGTATAATCAGCTACCTTATGATCAGGCATCAGTATCGGGAAATGCGAATCAAAACCAGCAGCAATATGTACATGGTAATCTGGGCACTACCTCGCCCGGGAAGCGCTCACCAGTTGATGGCACCGCAAAACCTATAAGTAATGAGATTTCGAAGCTGCTGGCAGACTTCTTCGACAAGCGCGCTAAATGCTCCTGAGAATAAGTGCCCGGTACACGAGAAAATCTTAATAAGATTTTAATATCAGGATGCTACGCTTAAATCATCTATATAAAGAAAGGAGGTGACACAGAAATGCGGCTGAACAAAAAATTGATTATTATCGCGGTATCAGTGGCTGTGCTGCTGGTCGGGAGCATTGCTGGAGTAGTACTTGCTGCCGGCAGTGGGGATAACAGTCAGTCCAAGACTCAAGGTGACGACCTGTTAGCAAAGGTCTGTACCATATACCAACAGAAGACAGGCGTCACCATTGACCAGGCAGCTCTCAAAGACGCTTTCACTCAGGCTGGAAAAGAGATGCAGACGGAGCGAGAGCAAACCCGCCTTCAGGACCAGGTAACGCAGGGCAAGATAACCCAAGATCAGGCTGACCAGTATTTAAAGTGGTGGCAGTCGAGGCCCGATGTACCGGGTGGATTTGGCTTCCGCGGTGGTGGCGGTTTCCCCGGTCAGGGTGCACCGTGTGCCCCACCTGCATCGGCTCCTAGCACGACACAATAGCTGACCAAACCTGGGACCTGTTCCTACTGTAAATAAGAGGGAGAGAAATATTCTCTCCCTCTCTAATTATTAGACATGGTGCTCAAAAATAAACTTAACAATTTCTTAACATTTATGTTATAACATTGAAGCAGCTTGAATATTCAAGAGAGCAGACATGGCCAGTAAAACAGTTCTGGTAGTTGATGATGACGTAAAGACAGTGGAACTGGTCAAACTCTATCTGAACAGGGATGGCTACAGAGTTCTATCCGCCTACGATGGCGCGGGGGCTCTGCGTTTGGCTCGTGAAAGTCGCCCTGATCTTATCGTTCTGGACTTAATGTTACCTGGTGTGGACGGTCTTGAGGTCTGCCGTAGTCTTAGAAGTGAATCCGACGTACCAATAATTATGCTCACTGCCAGAACTACGGACGAAGACAAGCTAACTGGTCTGGGTTTAGGGGCTGATGATTATGTGTCCAAGCCCTTTAGCCCGAAGGAGCTGGCGGCCAGAGTCCGGACAGTTCTCAGGCGCCTGCCCGGTGAACGTGGTCCTGCAGAGATTAAGCGGGGCGAACTTGTCCTGAACTTTCTCAAGCAGGAGGTATTTGTTGCTGGCAGGCCGCTAAATCTTACTCCGGTTGAATTCAAGTTGCTCGGAGTTCTCATTAGAGAAGCTGGTAGAGTTTTCAGCCGGGCAGAACTTATTGAAAAAGCCCTGGGCTACGATTATAAGGGCTTTGATCGCACCATTGATGTGCATATCCTGAACCTGCGCCGGAAACTGGAGCCCGACCCCGTACACCCGAAGTACATAAAGACGGCATATGGCGCCGGCTACAGATTCTCCGAGGGCTAAAATGATACATAGTTTGCGATTTCGCCTGCTGATGGCTTTTACCCTCGTAATACTGGTTGCTGTTGGTGCCATATATTTATTTGTCAGCCATACCACTGTGGCTGAAATCGGCCGGTTTGGCGAGCGAAACGAGCAAGCACGCTTCGGAAGAGTGGAAGTCGAGCTAACTCGCTATTACCACGAACATGGAGATTTAGAGGGAATTCAACAGTATGTTAAGCAGTGGGGCAGCCTCTACGGACGACGGATTATATTTACAGACTCCAGCGGGGTAGTAATTGCAGATTCCCAAGGAGAATTGTTGGGGCAGCAATACGTTCCTGACACACCGGGTATGCCAGTGCCACCACCATGGGAAGGAGATAGTGTGGGGACTTTATATTTCAGCCCCGAAACATCGGCGGTTTTTCCTTCACCACTGAGTCTCTCTCAGGCAATAAGTCATTTTCTCCTTTGGGGTGCGCTACTGGCGATTGCCGTTGCCTTCTTAATAACTTATTTCCTATCGCGTCGAATTTCAGCACCGGTTAAGGCTCTTACTCATGCCGCTGGGCAGATGGGCCAGGGAGATTTGTCTCAGAGGGTACAGTCCAAAGATAAGGGTGAACTCGGTGAGCTGGCCCGAGCGTTTAACACCATGGCGGAAAACTTAGAGCGAGGTGAACAACTTCGCCGCAATATGATAGCCGACATTGCCCACGAGTTGAGAACGCCCCTATCCAATCTCAGAGGTTATCTGGAGGCAATAACTGATGGTGTGATAAAGCCAGGTTCAGGCGCCATCCGCTCCCTTGGCGAAGAAGCAAACCTTTTGTCGCGAATGGTTGATGACCTGCAAGAGTTGAGCTTGGCTGAGGCTGGTGAGCTAAAACTGGACCGTCAAACACAGGATATTAGAAGGCTATTGAAAAAGACGGTAGCTCTGCGGCAAACTCAGGCGGCGGCAAAAGGAGTATTGGTATCCGCTGACCTGCCTAAAAAGCTGCCAAGGGTGAACATTGACACCCATCGGATTAACCAGGTCTTACTCAATCTTATAGATAACGCTATAACTCACACGCCAAAAGGCGGCATCATAACCATAACTGCCAGGAATCTTGATAAATGGCTGGAGATAGCTGTGGATGATACCGGCGAGGGTATCCCTGCTGAAGACTTGCCGAATGTCTTTGAGCGTTTCTATAGGGTGGACAAGTCTAGAGCCAGGGCAACCGGAGGTGCGGGCCTGGGGCTTGCTATTGCTAAGAGCCTGGTGGAGGTACACGGAGGCAAGATTGAAGTACGGAGCGAAGAAGGTAAAGGTAGCCGCTTCTCCTTCACACTATCCGTCGTACAGTAGACAGCCGATTATAGATTTTTTGCTTCTGACGTCTTAGTTGGCCCAGGCATCGCCATCGGCACCATACTCGTGACCCGTACTCTCTTCCTGATTTTCATTACTGGTTTGAGCTTAACCTTGTCCTCTTCCAGGAGATAAGGAAAAGCTTAAAAAATCATAACATTTCCCAATATAATTCTAAATTCGGCCGGCGGGGTATTGACAAGGTCTATTTGATATGTTATTATATGGTATACGGTAAGCGGTTACCGTATTCCATATAAAGAGGAAAATACGATGAAGAGAGTTTATGTACAAGAGGAAATCTGCATGGGCTGCGGCCTTTGCCGGGTCTATTGTCAGGCAGAGCATTCCAGAACTAAAGATATAATTAAGGCGTTTAAGAAAGAGAGCCCGCGTTCGATACCCCGCATTCGTGTAGAAAGAAAAGGTGAAATTTCCTTCTCCCTTCAGTGCCGACATTGCGACGAGCCGTGGTGCGTTTACTCCTGTCTTACAGGCGCTATGCAAAAGGACCCGACAACAGGTATAGTTACCGTTGATACCCAAAAGTGTATGGGCTGCTGGACATGTATATTAGCCTGCCCTAGCGGAGCGTTGACCAGAGACTATGATAAAAAAGTCGTCGCCAAGTGTGACCTGTGCCCGGGGCGTGATGTGCCGGCTTGCGTGGAAAACTGCCCGAATGAAGCACTGATATTTAGAGAAGATGGCGTAGTCAAGGAGCTCGCAGGAGCAAAGAGTTGAAAATACAGAAAGGCAAACAGATAAAAACGATTGCTATAGTTGACTACGGTGCCGGCAACCTGGGCAGCGTGGCTAATGCGATTGTAAAACTCGGTTATGAGCCAAATGTTACCGGCAAGCCGTCTGAAGTGCTAGGCGCTGCAGCAGTTATACTGCCCGGCGTCGGCGCCGCAGGTAATGCCATGGAGAATCTAAAGGCAATAGGCATGGCCGATGTAATTCGCCAGTTGATTGATGCCAAACGACCTCTCTTCGCTGTCTGTGTTGGACTGCAACTCCTCTTTTCCGGCACGGAG
>JBAVQV010000074.1:0-2547 GCA_049694415.1 Dehalococcoidia bacterium | reverse complement strand
GTCGAAGAATCTCCACTCAGGACAAGCTCCGCGAAGAATCTAGTCCAAATCGGACAGACCTGAAGGTCTGCCCCTACTGCCAAAGGCAAAACAAAGGCTCTTAGCCTTTGTTAATCTGCACTCTTCTTTTGGGCTCTTTGCCCAGGCTGTTTGATGCCAGACGATGGCGTTCAGCCACCAGATGCTGCAGGCGGCGGATATAGGCATTTTGCGGGCTCAGTTCCACAGGACCCTTGCCTTCTTTCACCTGGGTAATGGCTTGCTCCACTTCCGCTAAGACTGAAGCTGGGGGTTCTCTTTGCGGCGTGAATATGGTATCGAGGCATTGCCTCAGTTGAGGCAGGTTGTTGCTTTTGACGGCGTAGATGGGAATACCAGCCATCTCGGCATCCCTTATCTTCTGCGGCTTTCGGTGGTAATAGTTCTTGGCGGTGAGCAAGAGGTTGCTTTGTCTGAGGTCGTTGGTAAGCTCCAGAGCGATTCCTCTTTCCCTGGCAGCTTCCTCCAGCTTGGCGCGGTTTATGCCGAAAAGGTGTATTCTGGGCGTTTCTGTCTTTGGTGTCATTTCCTTCTTATTTGGGGCACGGGAGGTGGTAACTTTGTCTATTTTAACTTCGCCGTTTTCATCAAGCCAGCGGATTTCAGTTTCCTGCGGTCTGCCGTGAAGGATGGCATCTACTGCCTGACCGACATCCGGGTGAAGGGTGACTTTATCGCGTTCCTGGATTTCGACAACTATGTTGAAGGTTGGCGGTGCCTTGCGCTCCAATATTGACTTCTGGGTGTGCCTGCGGCGTGCCTCCTCATCGCCCAGGGTCACCGTTTGAATACCGCCGATGAGGTCGGACAGTGTAGGGTTCATCATCAAGTTCTCCAGTGTATTGCCGTGTGCGGTGCCGATTAGCTGGACGCCGCGCTCGGCGATAGTCCGGGCGGCTTCAGCTTCCAGACTAGTGCCTATCTCATCGATTATAATGACCTCGGGCATGTGGTTTTCTACGGCTTCAATCATGACGGCGTGCTGCATGGTTGGTGTTGGCACCTGCATCCGCCGCGCATGGCCTATGGCGGGGTGCGGTATGTCACCATCGCCGGCGACCTCGTTAGATGTGTCAACGACAATCACACGTTTTTTGAAGTCGTCAGCCAGTACCCGTGCCACTTCTCGCAGCATGGTTGTCTTGCCGATACCGGGCCGACCGAGCAGCAGCACGCTTTTGCCTGACTCGACCAGGTCATGGATGATTTTAACGGTGCCGAAGACAGCTCGGCCTACGCGGAGAGTCAGGCCGACGATTCGCCCTTCACGGTTGCGCATAGCTGAAATCCGGTGCAGCGTTCGTTCGATGCCGGCGCGGTTATCGCCGCTGAAGCAACCTATGCGGGAGACTGCATGCTCGATATCTGAGTCGGTGACCTCGATGTGGCTGAGTATTATTTCCTGGTGCGGATAGCGGGCTTCCGGTGGACGTCCCAGGTCCAAAACTATTTCCAGTAATTCGCTGTTATTGGGTTGTTCCAGCAGTGCCTGGCGAATGTGAAGTGGCAGAACGCCAAGCAGGGCATCTAAATCGTCAGCAATTACTTTTTGCAATCAGCTTCTCCCTTTAGATGTTTATATATCGTCCTGAGCGATAGCGAAGGATCTCCAGATTCTTCGGAAAGTTTACCCTGGGCGAGATTCTTCGGTCGCGGAGTTTTATCCTGAGCCAGATCCTTCGGTCCCTCCGTTCCCTCAGGATGACAAAGGCGAAGGGCTCCCTCAGAATGACAGGGAAGAAAGTCTCTCTCAGAATGGCAGGTGAGTTTTTTAATCACTCTCATCTCCTGTAACGAGGTCGAGGAAGTACTTATGCAACCTCAAATCGTCGGTCAGTTCTGGATGGAAGGCACAGGCTAGCAACTTGCCCTGTCTCACCGCTACCGGTTTGCCATTTAGTTGACATAAGACTTCAACGCCACGTTCGGCTTTTTCTATTATAGGGGCCCGGATGAAAATGCCGTGGAAAGTACCGTTGTGCAGGGCGGGTATTTTCAGGTCGGCTTCGAAGCTGTCCACCTGCCTGCCAAAGGCATTGCGCTCCACCTCTATGTCCATGACGCCGATGGATTCTATTTGTAAATTGGGCACTTTTTTGGCCAGAAGTACCAGGCCAGCGCAGGTACCGAAAATGGGGAAACCATTTTTGGCAAGTCGACGTATCGGCTCCATCAGTGCGTAGTCAGATAGCAGTTTGCTGATGGTAGTACTCTCTCCGCCGGGGATTATTAATGCATCAAGGCCATTGAGTTCTGATGGCAGGCGGACGGGGAGGGCTTCAGCGCCTAAAATGGACAGCATCTGTATATGTTCAGCTACAGCTCCTTGGAGAGCCAGGACACCGATTTTCACGCTACCAGCCTCTGGTGGCCAATAATTGTTCCGGCGGGATGGTCTTTATGTCTATGCCGGGCATGGCTATGCCCAGCGCCTTGGAGACCTCGGCGATAATCGCCGCGTCCTGAAAATGGGTGGTCGCTTTAACGATAGCTTTGGCCCTTGTAGCC
>JBAVQV010000073.1:0-7492 GCA_049694415.1 Dehalococcoidia bacterium | reverse complement strand
CACGATTCCTTTCCTGGTGTCCAGAATCCCGGCAGCGGCAATGCCGATGCCGATTAATTCAGTGTTTTTAAGCCTGGCCTGAGCTATTGACTGGTTTATGGCAGATGATAGCCTATTTAGGACGGCTCGAGTGCCTTCATCAGCCAGCGTTAAATAGTATTTTCGGGATATTATCTTGCCTGTAGGCAGAACCACAGCCACAATCGTCTTAGTGCCGCCCAGGTCGACAGCTAAGACGGGCTGCTGCTTATTTCCCGGCATATCTTGGTAGCTCCAAAACTTTCTAATAAAGAGATTCGTATTTTTTAGCCGAAGCTTGCCATTAAAAATCTAGTGTCATCATGCATTGTATCACTTTCTGCCACTCTTTATTCACACGGAAATAGAAGCCAAATCAGGTTCAGGCTTTCAATCAATAATCAATTTTGGCCCAGCTCAACCACAAGAAGGTCAAGTGCCAGGTCATCTTCATACTTCCCCGTTTTGATACCTAAATCAGCTTCCAGGAGCTGGTCATAGGCCTTTTTTATCCGCTCTAAAGTGAACGCTTTGGCCTGTTTTGCTGCCTTATCCAGGCTATAATCCGAAATTGGTTCCAGACTATCGGTAATTCCAGGTCGAGATATTTTTCGGCCCCGGTCCTTAGCCATGACAATCAAACGAAGCTGCCGCGTAATCATAGCCAGGATATAGGAAGGAGATGCGCCTTCCTGAAGTAGTCGATGAAGCAATTGTTGCGCCTGGCTTCTTCTTCCTTCAAGAATAGCATCCACCAGAGCAAAGATATTTGCCTCCCTGGCATAACTGGTCAACTGTTTTACATTCTCTTCCGTTATGACCTCACCCGAGCAATAGGCAAGCAACTTATCTATTTCACCGCTCATAACCCAAAGGTCGGCGCCGACCAGCCCAACCAGCAGCTTCAGCGCCGCAGGAGAGATGTTTCCGCCGCCCTCTTTTATCCGACCCTGTGACCAGTCGCTCAAATTCCTGTCATTTAGCGGGGGAAAACATTTGATTTTCGCCAGTGGAGCCAAAGACTTCATTAAACGATTGCCAGCCTTGACTTCGCCGTCAATCAAGACCAGTAATGTGGCCGGCGGCATTTGTTTGATATATTCTGCTAGACCAGTCCATTCCTCTAGTGCCGAGTTATTTTTCGCTTTAGAGCGGGCTGTCCGCCGTTCTGACCCGAACTTTGTCTCTAAGCGTCCCAGCAACCCTTTAACGATGACAAGTCTGCACGGGCACAAGAACGGTACAGTACTGCAGGCATCCATGAGTTGGCTTAAGCGCAGCTGCTGGCCATCTAATATGCTGGTATTGACCTCTAGCATCTCTTTATTGCCCAGCTCATTTTTTATCTCCTCTAATGCCTGCTGGAGAGAGAAATCGTCCTTGCCATAGAGTATATAGAACAAAGTTTAAACCCTCTACATTTTACCATATATAGAGTCCTCGACCTCGTACCAAAAGGTGGACAATTACCAATTTCGCTGCTTATTTTCACCCACTTGATTTTGCATTCAGTACTGGCTATACTCAATTGGTTGGCTGCGGCTTGGAAAATTAATTATCCGATTTTGAGGTCTTACTCAAGCCACAACAGCCATTCCGATTATCAGCATTTATGGAAGCGAGAGCGTTGGTGAATTGCTCACATTTGTCTAGACGCTTAACCCGGTTCAGGCTGAAAAATCTAAGAAAGAGACGTTGTAACTTAAATAAACTGAGTCCAAGAGGTTGGTATTGAAAGTAATGGTCATTGGCAGCGGTGCTAGAGAGCACGCGCTGGCCTGGAAAATTGCTCAAAGCCCCAAAGTCACAGAACTTTATACTGCACCCGGCAACGCCGGTACAGCGTCCGTTGCCCATAATCTGGATATTAGTCCCAATGATATAGACGCTTTAGCCAGAGCTGCCCGGGACATCGGCATCGACCTGACTGTGGTCGGTCCTGAGGCGCCCTTAGCTGCCGGCATTGTAGACCGCTTTGAGCAGCTCGGCATGTCTATCTTCGGGCCGACAAAAGGGGCTGCGCAAATAGAATCGAGCAAGGTCTTTGCCAGGAAATTAATGCAAAAATATAGTATCCCCTGCCCTAAGGGTATCACCTTCTCTAGCTACCCAGAGGCTAAAAGATATATCGAGTCCCAGCCAATGCCGATGGTAGTCAAGGCCGATGGGCTGGCTGCTGGAAAAGGAGTCACAGTTGCCGGCTCCAGAGGAGAAGCCTTAAAAGCCCTTTCAGATATCATGGAGACAAAGATCTTTGGTCCGGCTGGCGACAACGTGATAATCGAAGAATGCCTCACCGGAAAAGAAGTAAGCCTTTTAGCCTTCACAGATGGCAAGACTGTTATCCCCATGATTCCGGCCTGCGATTATAAGAGGGCATTCGATGATGATTATGGACCAAATACCGGGGGCATGGGCAGCTACAGCCCACCCGGCTTCTTTGATGCCAAATTGAGCCAACAGGTGACGAAAACTATACTGCAGCCGGCGATAAAGGCAATGGCGCAGGAAGGCATACCTTACAAAGGCGTACTCTACGCCGGGCTGATGATAGCCGCCGATGAGCCAAAAGTGTTAGAATTTAATGCCAGATTCGGCGACCCGGAGACTCAGGCGATTTTACCCCGCCTACAGACCGATTTAGTAGACATTCTTCTCGCTGTAGTAGATAATAAGCTCAGCGAAGTGGTTGTGCAGTGGAATGACGACGCCTGCGTTGGTGTGGTTATGGCATCAGGCGGATACCCGGGAAGCTATAAAACAGGCTTCAAAATAACAGGACTGGACAAATTAAATGATGACATCATGGTCTTTCATGCCGGCACTAAGCTCGGCGAGGACTCACAGATATATACTGACGGAGGCAGAGTGCTCACCGTGACAGCTACCGGCAAAAGCATGGCTGAAGCCAGAGCCAGAGTCTATCGTAATCTGCCTCGTATTTATTTCGATGGCTGTCACTACCGCCGGGACATTGCAGCCAGGGAGGTCAACTAAATGCCCTTAGTCGGCGTAGTTATAGGCAGCAAGACCGACGAGCCATTAATACAGCCGGCATTAGATATATTACAGCAACTAAATATCACATATGAATTATCGGTATTATCAGCACACAGAAACCCGGATAAGGTCCGTGAATATGCTTCTAAGGCTGGACAAAAAGGAATAGAAGTCATTATTGCTGCTGCCGGCGCTGCAGCTCACCTTCCCGGGGTTCTAGCCAGCTGGACTACATTACCAGTCATCGGAGTACCGCTGCCTACCAGCGAACTCAAAGGCATTGACTCGCTCTATTCCATCGTCCAGATGCCGGCTGGAGTACCTGTGGCTTGTGTCGGCATCGGCACCTCAGGTGCTAAGAATGCCGCCCTGTTAGCCGCCCAAATGCTCGGCATAAAATACAAAGAAATGAAAGATGCCTATGAGGCATATAAACGAAAACTGGCTAAGACATGATCACTTTTCGTTATCATTCTGAGCCCTATGCTACCTGTCATTCTGGGGGAGCTAAGCGACCGGAGAATCTGGAGACCCTTCACTATCGTTCAGGGTGACAAGTGGAGCAGCTCAGGGTGACAAGTAAACGACTTGGAGAAAAGATATGATTGAGCGTTATTCCCGGCCACAGATGAAAAATATATGGTCTGAAGAAAATAAGTTCAATAAATGGCTTCAGGTTGAGATAGCTGTTTGTGAAGCCTGGGCAGAGATAGGTACGATTCCCAAAGAAGCGATCCCCAAGATAAAAACAGCCAGTTGCGATCTCGAGCGCATTGCCGATATCCTTAAAATAACTCACCACGATATGACCGCTTTTCTTCAAGCGGTGGCCGAAGGACTCGGTGAGGAATCTCGCTTTATCCACCTCGGCCTCACCTCCTCCGATATCATGGATACCGCCCTCAGCCTCCAGATGAAAGAGGCTTCAAAACTACTGGCGAAAGGCGTCGCTGAGCTTATCTCAGTTCTGGAAGATAAAGCTATTGAGCACAAGCGCACTATAATGATAGGGCGGACTCACGGCGTCCATGCCGAGCCAATCACCTTCGGCCTCAAACTGGCTCTATGGGCCCAGGAAATGAAACGCAACGCCGCCAGATTAGCTGAAGCCGAAAAAATCATCAGCGTCGGTAAAATCTCTGGAGCTGTCGGCACCTATGCTACCGTGCCTCCCGAAATTGAAGACAAGGCTTGCCACAAGTTAGGCCTAGCTGCAGCACCGATATCAAGCCAGATTATTCAGCGAGACCGTCATGCTCAGTTTGTCACCACATTAGCCATTATCGCCGGCTCGCTGGAGAAGTTTGCCACCGAAATCAGAAGCCTCCAGCGGACCGAGGTTTTAGAAGCCGAAGAACCGTTCGCTGCCGGGCAAACCGGGTCCTCGGCTATGCCCCACAAGCGCAATCCGGAGCTATGTGAGCGCGTCTGCGGGCTGGCAAGGCTCATAAGAGGCCACGCCTTAACTTCCATGGAAAATATCGCTCTGTGGCATGAGAGGGATATCAGCCACTCTTCCAATGAACGCGTTATCCTCCCCGACTCCTGCTTGGTCATGGACTATATCCTCAGCATCTTCACCTCAGTGATGAAGGGACTTATGGTTTATCCCGAAAACATGCGCCGAAACCTTGAGCTTACCCAGGGCCTGGTTTTCTCTCAACGGGTACTTATAGCATTGATAGATAAAGGCTTGAGTCGACAGAAAGCTTATGAACTGGTCCAGCATAACGCCATGAAAGCGTGGAAAGGGAGAACCAGCTTCTTAGAGCTGCTCAAAGCCGACTCGGGTGTAAAAGCCTCTCTATCGAATAAGGAACTCGAATCACTTTTCGACTATAACTACTTTACGAGGCATGCCGATAAAGTATTTAGCCGATTAGGTTTAACCCAGAAAAAGAGAGCTAAGACAGTTAAAACAGTGGAGCTGACACCCCATTCGCTTTGATTATCTTTACATTATGTCAATAACAATATCTCAGATAGACTTACCTCTTCCACTATTTTGCCGGGGAAAGGTGCGGGATACTTATAACCTGGACGGCATGTTGCTAATCATTTCTACCGACCGCCTCTCCGCCTTCGATGTTGTCCTGCCTGATCCCATTCCCGATAAAGGTCAGGTGCTAAATCAGCTCTCGCGCTTTTGGTTCGAAAAGACAAGTCATGTAATGCCTAACCATCTGGTAGCACCCGTTGACACCATAGATTCTCTCATCGCCTATTTTCCGAACAAAACCACACCGCCGGATTATCTGGTAGGTCGGTCGATGATTACTCTCAAAGCTGAGCGTGTCCCTGTTGAATGTGTCGTCCGCGGCTACCTGTCAGGCTCGGCGTGGGCGGAATATAAAGACGCTGGCACCATATCAGGCGTCTCAGCACCCAAAGGGCTTCAAGAAAGCCAGGAATTACCGCAACCCCTTTTTACACCAACCACCAAAGCCGAGACCGGGCATGATGAGCCTCTCAGCAAAAAAAAGCTGGAAAATCTGGTAGGAAAAACTACAGCTGGTAAGCTTGAGAAAGGTAGTCTGGCAGTATACCAATGTGCGCGAGACTATGCCCGAGGGCGGGGCGTTATCATCGCCGATACCAAATTCGAATTTGGTTTTGCCGATGGCAAGCTTATACTGATTGACGAGTTATTGACACCGGATTCAAGTCGCTTCTGGGATGCCAGCCAGTATACTGTAGGACGTTCTCAACCGAGCTTCGATAAGCAGCCGGTTCGCGATTGGCTGGTGGCCTCGGGGTGGAACAAAGAGCCTCCGGCACCAACGCTGCCACCCCAAGTAATCGAAGCTACAACTCGAAGATACCGTGAAGCCTATCAACGCTTAACTGGAAAGGCGCTATAAAATGTACCTGGCTAAAGTCTATATTACACTCAAGCCAACGGTAAACGACCCGCAAGGCTTGACCATAAAAGGTGCGCTACACAATCTCGGTTTTAGCTCGGTCAAAGATGTCCGAGCCGGAAAATATATCGAGGTCAAGATTGCGGAAAAAGACATCGCCGCTGCCCGCAAGCAAGTTGAGGAGATGTGCCGCAAGCTGCTGGCTAACCCAGTCATTGAGAACTATCGATTTGAGCTGGAATGAATTGTTATCCAGCTCAAATCGAGATAGCGTTTTCTCATTTTCCTATTAAGCTATACTGTTAATAAATAATCTTGGCTTCAGCCCATGCTGCCCAGTCCTGACCTGAGCTACCATTGGCATTTGTACCCACTACAAAATCTATGGTTTGACCGGCGTAAGCACTGAGATTTGCTTCCCTCACCTGTACACCGTCAGCATATGCAACATTAAGACTTATAGTCGCCACGTCACCAAGTTTTCCTATATAAAATTCAACATTCCCAGCACCAGCGCCATTTATCAAGCCGACTTTAATTCTCAACTTGGCTCCAGGAGGCACGTATACTCCCGAATATTTGCCGCTTATCCATCCGTTGTTGACCCACTGAGGATGAGTTTCGAGAACTCTGGTATAAGTGTTTCCATCATTCAGCTGTACGTTATATCGGTAGGTGGCAAAGCCCCTGTTATCGTTTAAAGCTCCAGGAAATGGTAAAGCCACCATACTGGCACCGACCTTGGTCCACCAATAGGCGGTAGGTGCCTGCTCTACAAAATCGTAGGCTACGGTCGGACCGCCGCCACCAGTAACCAGTACCGCCAGGGTCATAGTGCGCCAGCCAGCGGCGTTGGTCGCCGTCAAGGTATAATTGATGCTTGATGCGGGTGATACAATTGTGGTCCCTGCAGAGCCAACGGGGCCTATACCATTGTCAATACTCACCGCTGAGGCATCAGATACATTCCAGCTCAATGTGGTAGAACCACCACCAGATATAATCGGTGGGCTCGCAGTGAAATAATTGATAACCGGCAGACTAGCGGGCGGTGATGGCACACCTGAAACTATGACCAGCGCAGTCGCTGTATCGCTGCCAGCCGCGTTGCTAGCTGTTAGGGTAAAAACAGTAGTCGCCGTCGGTAAGACTATCGTGTTCCCTGAAGAGCCAACGGCACCAACGCCATTGTCAATTGTTACCGATGTGGCGTTCGACACGTTCCAGCTTAAGCTGGTCGAACCACCGAGGCTTATACTGGACGGGCTGGCGGTGAAAGAGTTAATAACCGGTAAGCTAGTAGGTGTGGGTGGGGTTGCCCCCGTAACTATAACCTGAGTCGTAGCCGTAATGCTGCCGGCTGCGCTGGAAGCCGTCAGGGTATAGATAGTGGTTGCGGCAGGAACTACACCCCTTGTCCCTGTTAGAGCCACATTGCCTATGCCCTGGTCTATACTGACCGTGGTGGCGCCCGTGACGGTCCAGCTAAGGCTTGACGATTCGCCAGCCGAAATGCTGGCCGGGCTCGCATTAAAAGAATTGATTGCCGGCAGCTGGCTAGGACCAGTAATAGTAATCGGCCCGCCTGTGCAGCCGGCAATAAACATCACTGC
>JBAVQV010000072.1:0-2141 GCA_049694415.1 Dehalococcoidia bacterium | reverse complement strand
GGGATAAGCACCGTGAAGCCAGGTTTCACCCCTGTTGAACATACAGCCTCCGCCGAAGTAGTTGCTGATAAACCAGGTCATAAGTGTCATTGCCCCATCGGTATAGGCTATATCCACGTATTGTCCCTTGCCTGTTTTGTCTCTGGCTACCAGGGCTGTCAGAATGCCGATAACACCATGCAGAGAGGCACCGGCAAAATCAGCCAGCAGGTTTAGGGGAACAACCGGTGGCCGGTCTGGAGCACCGATGATATTAAGAGCTCCGGCTATCGATATATAATTTATATCGTGTCCGGAAAAGTTACTATACGGGCCGTCCTGCCCGTAGCCGCTTAGAGAGCAATAGACGGTCCGGGGATTAATTGTTTTTATTCGTTCGTAGTCTACCCCTAAACGCTTGACCACGCCCGGCCTGAAACCTTCAACAATGACATCAGCCGTCTGCGCCAGCTTATAAAATATTTCTCGACCTTTATCGGACTTAAGATCCAGCCCGATACTCCGCTTGTTGCGGTTTAAGGCGTCAAAAGCGGCTACCTTTTTCTCTTCGTCGGCCATGAGCCGCATGCCCACTCCGGCACCTCGACCACTGACGCCGGGTGCGGTTCCCACTTTAATTACATCAGCTCCTAAGTCACCCAAAATCATAGTACATAAAGCACCGGGGACTAGATGGGTTAAGTCCAAAATCCTTATGCCTTCCAGAGCCAACATGCTACTTCCGTCCTGAATGAACCATTCGCTGAATTTCACTAATATTACTTTTTGATGCAAGCACAGTCAAGATTGGCGGGTCATTTACATGTCATTGCCACGCGGAGTTTACCCTGAGATGTGCGAGATTCTTCGCTTCGCTCAGAATGACACCAGTCGAAGGGCTCGCAATGACGGATTGCTTGCCGTACATGTAGCCCCGAGGCTTTAGCCTCGGGAGCCCGACCCTAAAGGGTCGGGTCTACATTTTCGGGTAACCTCTGTCCCTAGGGGGATTGACAGGATTATCGACCATCTATATAATAGGCAAACGGTTTCCTACGGCCTTAAATTTCAGCTTCGGCATTAATTTTCATGATAGGCATTGAAACACAAGAGGTTGAGAGAAAGGAACACTTTATCCTTAAGATACTGAGTGATTCCCAGCAGCCGTTGGGCGCCAGGGTCATCGCTCGACATTTAAAAGACCGCGGCGTTAACCTGGGTGAACGGGCAGTCAGATACCACCTGAAACTGATGGATGAACGGGGTTTAACCACGCTTATCAGTCGGGACGGCCGTTTAATCACCGAACACGGCATTGAAGAATTGAGTAATGCCCTGGTTAGAGATAAGGTGGGTTTTGCCATCTCCAGAATCGAATTACTCGCCTTCCGCACTTACTTCGATTGGGAGAAAGGCACCGGGCTGGTTCCAGTTAATGTTTCTTTTTTTTCAAAAGGTAAGTTCGAAAAGGCGCTACAGGCAATGAAGCCCATTTTCGCCGCCGGGATTTGTGTTAGTGACCTGGTAGCGGTGGCTGGCGAAGGAGAGCAATTGGGCGAGTTAATCGTCCCTCGCGGGAAAATAGGGCTGGCGACAGTTTGCAGCATCGTTATAAACGGCACGCTGCTTAAGGCCGGCGTTCCCATGGACTCTCGATTTGGCGGTATATTACAAATTCGAAAGCACCAGCCTTTTCGCTTCGTGGAGCTCATTCACTATGCCGGTTCCTCGCTCGACCCCTCCGAGGTTTTCATCAGAGCCAGGATGACCTCGGTAAGAGATGCCGCCAAAACGGGCAACGGCAAAATTCTAGCCAATTTTCGCGAAATACCCGCTCTGTGTTGCCCCACAGCCCAAGACGTTGTTTCCAGATTGAAAGAGGCAGGCTTAGGCGGGCTAATGATAATGGGTAACACCAGCGAGCCGGTTTGCGAAATCCCTGTCGAGCTCAACAAGATTGGAATGATTTTTATCGGTGGACTGAATCCCGTAGCCGCAGCTGAGGAAGCAGGTATAGAAGCTGAAAACTATGCCATGAGCACGGTCATGGAATATCAGAAATTAATAAAATTCGAGGAGGTTATGAGTTGAAAGTGGTAAAAGTCATACCCTGTCTGGATGTCAAGGATGGTAGGGTAGTTAAAGGGGTAAAGTTCGTCAAC
>JBAVQV010000071.1:0-3642 GCA_049694415.1 Dehalococcoidia bacterium | reverse complement strand
AGGTATAACCAAAGAGCCGGCGTCGCCTTTCCTCGAGCCGGCTAGAGATTGTATAGGCTGCGGCTCGTGCTACTATGTATGCCCAACCGGCGCCATAAAGATGGAAGACAGACAGGATACCAGGATTATCTATAACTGGAAGGTGGAATTCAAGCTCAAGAAATGTAAAGTCTGCGGCAACTACTGGGCACCGGAAAAGCAGTTAGAATACATTAGAAAAAAGTGGAATCTGCCCGATGATTTCTTCGATATCTGCCCCACCTGCAAATAGCCATATCAATCACAAACCGCTGAATGACTTCTTGACTATGTCAAACTAGTTGACTATACTTTTTTCTAGCGGGGTGTAGCGCAGCGGCTAGCGCGCATGGTTTGGGACCATGAGGTCGGAGGTTCGAATCCTCTCACCCCGACCATAGATATCGAATTAGAGGCACCCCCGGTACTTATACACTGAAGCTAAGTTTCACATCTCAGCAGACATAGTCTTAGGCTCGGCAATTCACTTTAATCATTTTGCCGGAATAACCACCACAGTTGACAACCCCTTGAAGACCTACGGCACGGACTTTCGGGTTCTGTGAGCAACAATCTGGCTTGTTGTTATTTATCTTTGAGTTTTGTGATGACAAGTCAGCCCGTTCAAGCGAACTAGTTACCTAGCTTTTTGGTGAGAGACCGAGAGAACATCCTCACACTTGGCTAATGAAGAGTACACATAAGTTCCAGAGCACGATTCCCGCGTATATGACAACAAAGCACCAACTACTTATCAATGCCAGCTTGGGTCGACGCTTATGTATATCCCACAGAATAAGTGCACATAGGAGCGCACCTAGTACTTTTATGACCAAGAAATTTGTCTCGCCTACTAAAGTTTGAAGGAATGGATTCCTTTCTTGCCCTAGTCCTCGACTCACAAGAAAGCGGGTTATCAGCCCATCCGAGACTACAAGTGCAATTAGTACGGCTAGAAGATACCGTATTCTATGAGTACTGGAAAAATAACTCTTGATAGCTTTCAAATCGCCTTCTTCTTCAACCATATACCAAACAAAAGCATTTGAAACGCTTTTTTAATTGTACGACAGATGCCCTGCCATGTCCAAGTAGGGTTCAGATGTCTCATTTTATTTGCTTTGGTGCACTCGAAACATGCTCGGTTAACTGCGTAATTGTTACCACAGATTTTTGACTTTCAGTTTATTCAGATGGCTAATATGTGTGGCGATAGACCAACATTCTGACGGAATGTTAGTAGTCTTGTTCGCATTTGAATTTGAGCGGTGTATAATAGGATTAACTCGGCAATGTGGAGGGGTATAGGACGCATGGCAAAGGGGAAACAGCAAGAACTGGGCGACGAACTGTTTGGTACAAGGCTAGGTGAGTTGCGTGATACCTCTGGCCCAACCAAAGGTGGGTTTGTCCCTACACCCGATGTATCAGATGCAGAAGAAATAGAGGAAGCCCTTCCTGAACAGGGGGAAATCTGGGAAAGACAAAAATTGGCCGGGGTGAGTTTCTCCCCCAATTAAATAACATAACCGATATAATAGACTTGCCTAACCACAAATATATTGGAAGAGGTCCGCAAAGAACTCGATTTCTATTTAATAGATAAGGGCAAGAAAAAGGTAAAAGGAGTGAAACGGTCATGAAGGTTTTAGGTATTGTGGCGAGCTATAGGCGGCTAGGTAATACGGAAATATTAGTCAAGGAAGCATTGATGGGTGCTCAGGAACAAGGGGCTGAAGTGGATATCATAAGGTGGACAGACTACAAAATACTCCCTTGCGAAGGAGACGCAACCTGCATGTTCATGGGGAGAGAGTGTAAAAATAAAGATAAGGACGACCACGACTACTTGCTGAAAAAGATGTATCAGTTCGATGGCGTTATTTTCGGCGCTCCGTGCTATATCCTGGAGGTTGCAGCAATAGTAAAGCAGTTCATAGATCGTCTGTTTGTGCTATCAAGTCAACCTACTCAAATGAGGGGAAAGCCCGCGGGTGTCATCATACCCTACGCCACGCGGGGTTGGACATCCTACGCTTTTCTTCAGCCAACCATATTGCTCAAAAACTTGGGAATGGAAATTATCGACCAGGTGCTGATCCACATTCAGGCTATGGCCGAGGCAACAAATGACCAGAGAGCGCTGGACAAAGCACATAAAATCGGTGTTGAAGTAGCCACAGCGATTAAAACCGGGAACAACAAATATCTGGGAGATGCCGGGATATGCCCTGTCTGCCATGACCGTATCATCCGTATTTTTAAAGATAATGAGGCCGTGGAGTGCCCCACATGTGGTATCCGCGGCCAGCTCAGCATTGAGAATGGCAAGATCAGGGTTCATTTCCTCGAAGAGGAGACCAAATGGGGTCGTTTTGCGGAGCAGACTGCATATCGCCACATAACATATGAAATAAAGCCCTCGAAAGACTTCTTTGTAAGAACGTGGCCGATTCTTAAGGAAAAACGGAAAAAGTATAAAGACTATCTTAAAATCGAACGGGAGCAGGTAATGCCGGATGAGAGGAGATAGTAACATGGAAGAAATCATGGCTAAGCTCAGATGGTTACCTCTTGGTCCCACTTGCGGTCCTGCAGTGCCCATCAAAAAAAGTGACCTGGACAACATAGCCAGAAAGCATGGGGTGAATATCTCAGTGGCAGAAGTGGTAAGCAAGAATCTGAAGGTGGAAGGGGATGTGATGAGAGAGGAAACCATGGAGAGCACCCTTGAGGAGATCACCCAGACGGTGGTTACAGTATCTGCCAAAGATGAAGGAACATTCCGGAACGCGGTGCGGGCATTGATAAAGAAATACTATGCCCCGCGTACCACCCAATCTTTCTGGGGTAGCACAGATAGAGGTAAATGGATCATTACTGAGTTGCTTGACGAGCATGACGGCTGGTTATAGCAATGATAAACTCAGCAAGAGACACCTAGCAGCGGCAACCAGAGCAATAGAAGGGTTTTTTGGCAGTTAATCCGCCTACCCTCCTGACCTGTTATGAACGTCTAACAAAAGGGCGGATTGTGATCTCCCAATTTGCCAGACGCAACGCCCCGTTGACAACTGAAGTCGGGCGTGTTAGGTTACTTACAGAGTGAAGTGGAGGTGGCTTATGACCAAAAGTATGAGATTTGGTAGCACTGTTGAGATCAACGCTCCAGCGGAAAAGATCTGGCCGCTCTTTGACAATCCTGAAGAGTGGCACCAATGGGTACCGTCCATAAAGAAGATTGAGAGGGTTTCCAAAGGACCTTTGGCAGTAGGTTCACAGGTTCGTGTTATAGCCAGGTCTGGTATTACATTCAAGTTGTTGATGACATACACCGAATATATTCCCGGACGATGCATCTTCATGCAAGGAGAAATCCTAGGCACCAAGTTGATACGCTTCTACACTTTGGAACCGGTGGGGCAAAAGACGAGGGTCACCGCCGGTGGCGAGGTCTCAGGACTCCTGGCATGGCTGGTTCGCCGAGGTGGCCAATCATTGTCAGACGAGATTGTGCAGGCATTAAAAAAGAAGATCGAGGGGTTGGAATGACAAGGCAAAGTAGAACCTGTATTGCAACACCGGATCCTGTACGGGCACGCTGCAGGAGTGAACAATAGTCCA
>JBAVQV010000070.1:0-8884 GCA_049694415.1 Dehalococcoidia bacterium | reverse complement strand
GCAAATATCAGCATCGCCGGTGCTGCTGCCGTGGGAGCCAGGAATGTTTCGGTGACCACGCCTGGAGGCACCGGCACACTGCCTAACGGATTTACGGTGAACGCGGCACCCGCTACTCAGAAGCTGATTGGCTCAGGCAGTGTGTCGGCTGATACTACCGAAGCACCCAATTATTTCTGCCTTTCTAAATTCACCGCCGAGGCCACCGGCGCAGTTACAGAGATAAAAATCTACTGCGGCGGTGCTTGCAACGTCAAAATCGGCATGTACCAGAACAACGGCGGCGAACCAGGCGCCTTGCTTAATGCGATCAATACCTCTCAAGCCTGTGTTGCCGGATGGAACACCATCGCCTTTCCCTCAACGGCAGTCACTTCTGGCACCGACTACTGGTTAGCCTTCAACTCAAATGCGCATCAAGTAGCATTCCATTATGCCACAGTTCAAAGGCGCTATAAAGTTGCTACCTACTCGAGCTTCAGCTTCCCTAACCCCGCTGGTTCTGGCCTTACTAGTGATTCGGTTGGCTACTATATGTTTGCCGGCTGGGGCACCATTGTGCCACCCACACCACCCCCGACCCCAACCACGTTACCTCCAGCCATGCCTATCACCTTCAGCTGGAGCGCTTCTGCTGGGGCAACAAAGTATCAGTTGCAGGTGAATACCAATTCTACTTTTAGCGGGACAAGCCTGTTCGATAGTGAAGTAACTGCTACTACACAGGTTGTGGCTGTACCAATCGGCACCACCTGTTACTGGCATGTTAGAGCAGGCAATGCTGGCGGCTGGAGTGATTGGTCTCCAACCGGAACTGTTATACCATAGGGATTCTCGAAGAGTTTTGTAGAAAAGGAGGTCGCTTAACAACCTGGTTCGACCGATAACGGACAGGTTTTTAGACCTATCGGAAGGCAGGCTGCGGCTAATCATCAGCCGGAGCTTGCCGCTTCCGATGAACAGTAAAACATAGGGACAGGTGTTTCAGACCTGTCCCAGGGGATAGAGACTTTGGGTAGCTAGGAGCCGATGCTCCGGGCTACCCGTTAGTACGAAGAAAGATAGAACGTGACTCTGACACAGAGGGAAAAGTGAAATAGCCAAAGAATTTGCTATCAACCTGGAGGTGAAAATGATGAGAAAATTAGCTCCAACTTATGTGATACCATTAATGCTGCTGGCGCTGATGCTGGGGACGGCTCAGCCAGCTCACGCCCAACCGCCGCCAATGCCCCCCCAGGGGTTCTGGGGCAGCGTCACTATCGACGGCAATCAGGCACCGCCGGGCACAACAGTTTCCGTTCACATAGGTGGCACCGAGGTCGCCTCAACTACCACCGATGCCCAGGGGACGTATGGCTGGAGCCCAACCTTCAAAGTATCAGGCACCAGCGGTGCCACGGCTGAATTCTATGTGAATGGAACTAAAGCCCAGCAGACATACACTCTCAGCTCCGGCGCTGTAACGAAACTGGACCTGAGCACCGGCGCTGCTTCACCGCCGTCATCGCCACCTGCACCAACACCACCGGCACCCACACCACCTGAGCCTACAACACCTGCGCCTACATCACCTGAGCCTACAACACCTGCGCCTACATCACCTGCACCTGAATCACCTGCGCCTGCATCACCGGCGCCAGCCAGCTTCACCGTCTCCGACCTGAAAGTTAGTCCGACATCGGTGAAGCCGGGCGAGCAGGTGACTATAACAGTCACCATAGCCAACAGTGGCGGCACCGAGGGCAGCTATAACGCGGTTCTCAAGATAAACGACGTCGATGAGGCGCAGAAACAAGTCACTCTGGGGCCGAAGGGGAAACAAGACATAACCTTCACCACGAGCCAGAAGGCCGCCCGCAGCTATGATGTCAATGTTGGCGATGCCAGCGGTAGCTTCGAAGTAAGCACGCCGGCCACAACACCGTCAGGAAGCCAGCAGTCATGGCTTGTATTCGGTACCGTTGGGGTGGTTATACTGCTGCTGATATTCTTTGTAATTGCTCTGCTGCGACGGCGAGCTTACAACTATTAAAAAATAAGGGCAAAGCTTGTGTGTAATTGGAATAGCCAGGAGCAGATGCTCCCGGCCCATTAAGTGAAAAAAAGTAGTGGCGAGGCTTTAGCCTCGCCACATTGCGGCCTTAAAAGGTCGCGGCAACCTGGTGCTACCTCGCGCCACGGCCAGGTCTAAAGACCTGTCCCTACATTTCACATCCCACCAACCCATGTAGTCACAACCCTTTAGGGTCACCCGGGGCTCGCGAGGCTAAAGCCTCGTGGCTACATTGTTCTTCCTCTACAAGCTGAATTTGACATCCAGCTACCTAATCTGGTAAATTACCTTTCGCCTTGAAAATGTCACAGACTTACGCCATAGTCGAGACCGGCGGCAAGCAATACAAAGTAGCGCCGGGACAAAAGATCGATGTCGACCGCCTGGCTGTTGCCGAAGGCGAAGATATCGAGCTATCTAAGGTGTTGCTTATCGCCGATGGCAAGGATACCGTCGTAGGTAATCCGACAATCGATGGCGCCAAAGTAGTCGCCACTTGCCTCGGTGAACACAAAGGCAACAAAATTATCGTTTTTAAGTACAAACCAAAGGTGCGCTATCGCCGGAAAACAGGGCATCGGCAGCTTTATGCTCGATTGGAAATCAGGGAAATCGTTAAACCGGGCGAGGAGGCAGCGCCCAAAAAGACTGGAAAGAAAAAGGTGGCAACCGGAGGTGAAAGCTAATGGCACATAAGAAGGGCGGAGGCAGTACTCGTTACGGACGTGACAGCCAATCAAAGCGATTGGGTGTAAAAAGATATGGCGGGCAAAAGGTTAATGCCGGCACCATACTGGTCAGGCAGCGAGGCACTCCTATTCAGCCGGGTAACAATGTCGGCGTGGGCAGAGACCATACATTATTCGCCCTTATCGATGGCAATGTCAAATATGAACCGGCAACCAAGAACCGCAAAAAAGTCAGCGTTTATACCGAGCAAGTTAAATGAGACCTAAAATACATCCTGAGTACTACACCGATGCAAAGGTAATCTGTTCCTGTGGCCACACCTTCACTACCGGCTCCACCAGGAAGGTGCTTAAAGTGGAGCTGTGCAGCAAGTGCCATCCATTCTTCACCGGCGAACTGAGGATAGTTGACACCGCCGGTAGAGTGGAACGCTTCAAACGTCGCTACAAGATTAAGGAATAAGCTTTACACCCCTGGTTGTCCCTTCATCAAAATCTCAAATTCCAAATCACAAGCACCAAAATTTAGGATTTCGAATTTCGAATTTATTTGGGATTTGAAAATTGGAATTTAGAATTTAGTGAAGCGAAAAGAGTACAAAATGGCAACTCCAGCCCCTTTCTACTACGGCGGTCAGGCAGTAATGGAGGGCGTAATGATGCGAGGGCGAAAAAGCATGGCCGTCGCCGTCCGCCGCCCTAATGGCGAGATTAGCCTGACCAGCCAGCCTCTTGCCAGCCTGTATAAAGGCCGCGCCAGAAACTGGCCTTTTGTCAGAGGCATCATCGTACTTATCGAGACACTAGCCCTGGGAACTCAATCTTTGCTTCATTCCGCCCAAATTGCCGCCGCCGAAGAGGAAGAGAGTATATCTCCAGCACTGCTTTGGGGAAGCGTAGCCATCGCCGTGGCTTTCGCTGTAGCTCTTTTCTTTATCGCTCCGCTGCTGCTCACCCGCTATCTGGTCGACCCCCACATTACCTCATCCCTGGTCAGCAACCTTATCGAAGGCATTATACGCATTGGCATCTTCATCGCATATCTGAAAATCATAAGCCTGATGCCGGAAGTGAAGAGACTTTTTACTTATCACGGAGCCGAACACAAGGTGGTCAATGCCTATGAAGCTGGAATGCCCCTGGAACTGAACTATGTCAGGAATTACTCTACATCCCACACCCGCTGTGGCACCAGCTTCCTGTTAGTAGTTCTGGTTATCTCTATATTTGTTTTTGCCCTGCTCGGTCGTCCGTCTATATGGCTCAGCATTCTGTCTCGCATTATTCTCATCCCTGTCATCGCTGCTATCGGCTACGAATTTGTTCGCTTCGGTGCAACCCATCACGGGAATGTTCTGGTTCGCAGCCTTCTGGCTCCAGGACTACTGCTACAATCCATGACCACGGGAGAGCCGAACGACAGCCAGTTGGAAACAGCTTTATCAGCCATGAAAAAAGTCGTCGAAACGGACAGTGGCGAGACACTAACCTCTACTCAGCCTGTAGGGACAGACCTTTAGGTCTGTCTGCTTGGGTGGGCTTAACTCACGTCTTTCTTATCAAGCGTCTGAAAAAAGCAACTTTGATTGCCGGTGTGGCATACCGGGCCACCGGGCTCAGCCCGAATCAGTATAGCATCGCTATCACAATCTTTGGCTATTGACTTTACCTTCAGTATGCTCCCCGAGGTAGCTCCTTTGTGCCACAATTCCTGGCGGCTTCGGCTGTAGAACCATACCTCACCGCTATCCAGCGTCAGACGCAGCGCTTCCTTATCGGCATAGCCCAGCATCAATACTTCCCCATTGTCGGCATCCTGAACTATGACCGGAATCAAACCTTTATCATTAAATTTTAACATCGCACACCACCTTATTTTTTACCGCTCACTCTCCCCTGAAGGGAGAGGGTGAAACTTCAAAGTCCCAAAGCCAGAGCCTCGCTCAAATTTATATCGCCGGTATAAAGTGCTTTGCCCACAATAGCCCCCTCTACGCCCAATTCCTTAAGTTTCCTCAAATGGCTCAATTTTGAAATGCCACCGGCGGCGATAATGGGCAGGTTCACACCTTTCACCATCTCAGCTATGCTCTCAAAACCGGGCTCGGTAAGCGTGCCATCGCGTTTTATGTCGGTGTAGATTATACGCCTCACCCCGATATCCGCCATCTTCAGGCCTAGCTCCAAAGCCTTAATTTCAGTCCCCTTCACCCAGCCGCGAGTGGCTACATACCCATCACGGGCATCGATGCCAATGACTATAAACTCATCGTACTTTTGGCATAAACTTTTTACTAACTCTGGATTCTCCACGGCAACTGTGCCCAGAATTACCCGGTCTATCCCTATGGCTAGCAGCTTGGACACGGTAGCCCCGTCTCTTATACCACCACCAAGCTGCACCGGTAAATTCACCCTTTGTACTATAGCCTCGATAACAGCAATATTATGAGGCTCGCCGCCGGCAGCGCCATCGAGGTCAATTACATGCAGTCGCCGAGCCCCCTGAGCCCTCCAGCCCAGGGCGACATCTACCGGGTCCTCAGAGAAAACCGTCTCCCTCAGGTAATCTCCCTGATACAGCCGGACACACTTGCCCTCTTTGATATCGACCGCCGGAATTACTTCCATCTCAAACTTACCATACGAGCGTTTAAATTTCCGTAAATATGCTATACAATATTAAAGCTTTAACTCATTACTTTCAAATACAAGGAGGATAAACAACAATGGACTTCGAGCTTTCCGAAGAGCATAAAATGTTCCAAGAAGCTATCTGCAACTTTGCGGAGAAAGAAATCGCCCCGCTCGTTGAGGAAGCCGAAAAAACAGCTACCTTCCCCCTACAGCTATTTCCCAAGATGGGGAAATTGGGCTATCTCTGCGTCAGATACCCGGCCAAGTACGGCGGTGCTGAGATGGGTAAAATCGGTGACTGTATTTCAGTCGAGCAAGTAGCCTACCACAGCGTGGGCATATGTGCCGGTATCATGGTTCAAAGTGGCATCGGCACCACAGCCGTCTATACTCGCGGTAACGAAGACCAGAAGAAGAAATTCCTGGTACCAGCCATTAAAGGAGAAAAAATAGCTGCTTTCGGGCTTACAGAGCCTAATGCCGGCTCCGACGCTGCATCTATACAAACCACGGCTACTAAAAAGAACGGCAAATATATACTCAACGGTACTAAAATTTTCATCACCAATGGCAATATCTGCGACTTCGTTCTGGCTGCTGCTTATACGGATAAAAGCAAAGGTTCCAGAGGTGGAGTCAGCCTATTTATTGTAGAGAAAGGCACCCCTGGATTTAATCGAGCCAAGCTTCACAAGTTTTGTGGTCGTTCCGGCGAAACAGGTGAGCTGACCTTTGAGGATTGTGCTGTACCCGAAGCTAATCTTATAGGTGAAGAGGGCAAAGGCTTCCCCTATGTGATGGAATCGCTGATGGGGGGCAGAATCTCCCACGCCTCCAGGAGTTTAGGCCTGGCCCGGGCAGCTTATGATGCTTCCCTCAAATACGCTCAAGAAAGGGTACAATTCGGTCAACCTATTGCCAAATTCCAGACTAATGCCTTTAAACTGGCACGTATGGCTCTGGACATTGAGGCGGCTCGCTGGCTGATATTCTACGCTGCCTGGCTTTACGACCAGAATAAGCCACACATTAAGGAAGCAGCTATGGCTAAGCTCTTCGCCAGCGAGGTTGCGGTCAGGGTAACTACCGAAGCCATGCAGATTCATGGGGGCTACGGTCTGACGGAAGAGTCCGTGGTCCAGCGTTACTTCCGCGACTCCCGGATGTCAACTATAACCGAGGGTACTTCGGAAATCCAGCAACTAGTCATCTCCCGAGAAATCGGCATCCGTTAGCCCAGAAATAATTTGTAGCACTGCACCAAGGCATTGAGTCAACCAATAAGCCAGCAGTGAAAGGTGATACACATGTCAAACACAAAAGAGACAATCGAGGCGTACAAGGCAAAGCGTGAAAAAATAAAGCAAATGGGAGACCCCAAAACCATTGAGCAGCGCCATAAAGCTGGGCAATGGTTAGCACGGGAAAGGATTGACTATTTCTTTGACCCGGGCACTTTCACCGAAATAGGACTTTTCGTGAAGCACCGGACTATAAATTTCGGCATGGATAAAAGGGAGGTACCGGCTGAAGGTGTAATAACTGGCTACGGTAAAGTGAACGGTCGACCTGTGGTCGCCATCGCCGAGGACTTTACTGCCATGGCAGGGACTTTTGGCGAATACCATGGCAAGAAATTTGCCCGGGCGCTCGAATTTGCTAAAGACATGGGTTGGCCCTGCATAAGTATGAACGATTCGGGGGGAGCTCGGCTTCAGGAGGGCATGGATACCCTCGAAGCCTATGGTTGGCTATTCAGAGCTCAAATACTGGCTTCCGGTATAGTGCCACAGATATCTCTGCTCATGGGACCATGCTTAGGCGGACAGGCTTATCATCCGGTAATGCAGGACTTCCTCATTCAATGCCGGCATACCGGCTTCATGGGTATCGCTGGCCCGGCCTTCGTAAAAACTCAAGTCGGTGAGGAAATCACCCTCGACGAGCTTTCCGGCTGGAAGGCCCACGCCGTGAAATCGGGACAAACACATGTGGTAGTTGAGAATGACAAAGAGGCACTGGATACTTGCAAGCAACTTCTCTTCTTCCTCCCGTCAAATAACAAAGAAAAACCGCCTTGCATCAATACCCAGGACGAAGCAGATAGAACAGTCCCGGAATTAGATACCATAATTCCTGACCGCCCAAACCAGGCATTCGATATGCTTAAAGTAATTAAGCTCGTGGTAGATGATGGCTACTTTTTCGAGCTGCTGAAAGACCACGCCAAGAACTGTATTATCGGCTTTGCCCGGTTCAATGGTCGCCCAGTAGGCATCGTTGCCAACCGCCCAATGCATATCGGTGGGGTTATCGATGTGGATGCCGCAGATAAAATGGCCCGGTTTATCAGGTTCTGCGACCTGTTTAACATTCCGCTGATTAGCTTCCAGGATTGTCCCGGTTACATGATAGGTTCCGAGCAAGATTGGAAGGGCATTTTGCGTCACGGTGCCAAGTTACTTTACGCCTGGGCCGATGCCACCATCCCGCTGATTTCAATCATAGTCAGAAAATCTTACGCCGGTGCCCATTACGGTATGCTGGACAAATCCATCGGCGCTGACCTCGTATTTGCTTGGCCGACAGCTCTGGTTACCATTGTCGGCGCTGAGACCGCAGCCAGCGTCATCTTTGCCAAGGAGATAAAAGAGGCAGAAAATCCCAAAGAGGTAAGAGCCAAACGAGTGCAGGAGTATAAGGAGCTATACGAGAATCCTTATCTGGGCGCCGAACGAGGCTATATCGATGATATCATAATGCCCAGCGACACCCGGAAGATGATAAATAGAGCCCTGGATGCTTTGGCAAATAAGACCGTGGTCAGGCCCTGGAGAAAGTACTCCAACATCAACCTATGACAGATGGAAGTCGCCCGGAAGTCGACTACGCGGGTATTTCAAAAACATATGACAATTACCGCTCTTATCCCGATGGTCTCATAAAAAAGATTATTGAACTGGGGAGGATTAGCCAGGGAAAGAAAGTATTAGACCTCGGCTGCGGCACGGGAAATATAGCCTGGCAAATAAAGAATAGAATCAACGCTGATTTAATCGGCGTCGACGTATCGTTGGCCATGTTGAAGGTTGCCAAGGACAAATCGCTTGAAGTTATATGCACCGACATCGATAACCAGCAATTGCCTTTCCGCGATAGTTCTTTTGATACTGTAATAGGGGCCTATGTTATCCATCAAATAAAAAACCTCAATTTCATGCTATCAGAGTGTCATCGTGTGTTACGAGATGGCGTTCTGGTTCTTTTAACCTCCAGCCATAAACAAATCGAAAACCAGCATCCGATTATTAAAGGTTTTTTCCCCAGCTATGTCGACATTGATAAAGACAGATTTCCGGATATCGACCGAATAGATTTCCTATTGGAGTCTCTCGCTTTCAAAGATATTAAACACCAAGAGGTGACTGTTGCCAATATCCCCATAGACCATGAATACCTGCAAAAGGTAAAGAACAAATACGTCTCGACCTACCAGCTTATG
>JBAVQV010000069.1:0-12058 GCA_049694415.1 Dehalococcoidia bacterium | reverse complement strand
GGATAAACTCCGCGTGGCAATCTCAACAAAATAAAAAACCAAAATGACAGATAGAAATCTCTCCCGCTGATTATTGTCCCCCTATGTAGCCACGACCTTTTAAGGTCGTGGTCACGAGGCTAAAGCCTCGTGGCTACATGTTTAAGGATTTCTAGGTGTCACCCTGACCAAAGGTGACTCTTCCGCGGAAGGGCTCCTCGCGATGACCGTGGAATCTGTCATTTTGATTTTTAACTTTTTGTCTTTGACTTCTTCTGTGTCATATACGTTTCCCCACAGACGATGTATAATGCAGCCGTCAAAGGGAGGAAGTTATGGATGATAGAGTAGCCATCTTCATAGACGGAAGCAATTTATATCATGGTCTAAGAACTAACTTTGGGAGTCACAACATCAACTTCTCTGAATTTTCCAACAAGTTATGCGGGTCCAGACGCTTGTTCCGTACATACTATTACAATGTCCTACAGGACCCGACTCAACGGCCCGATGGCTATCGAGAGCAACAGGAATTCCTCGATATCCTGCGTAAGACGCCATATCTGGAGATTCGACTGGGAGGTACCAAAGTGTCACAGGGAATACCTGTGGAGAAGGGCATAGATATTATGCTGGCTACCGACCTACTATATTTTGCCTGGAACGACTTCTATGATGTGGCAGTGCTGGTGAGCGGTGACTCTGATTTCGCCTATGCTCTCCAAGCTGTAAAAAACATGGGTAAACATGTCGAGGTGGCCTACTTCGAGAGCGGGACATCCAAGGACCTGTTGAATGTAGCCGATAACCGGTATTTACTTAACCGCAGCTTCTTAACCGGTTTGTGGACGCATAGACGCTATACCTATCGCCGAAGAGTGGTTGGAGAAGACCAGAAAAAGCCCATTCCGGGCGTGGAATAGGCCTAATTTCTCAGATTCTTAATTACTCTGACTTCCCTACGTCTACCTTGCCTTTACCTCGGCAATGGAGACATCTCTCTTTTAATATGGGATGGTCATCACAGTAGGGGCAGTCGATTTCCATCGTTCCTGCCGTATGTCTGTCAGATTCCTTAATCTTCGAATCCAGCTCCCTATCGGCTCGAAGTTTGCCTCCACCGACGTTGGTGACTACTTGGCAGCCGATGGCACGGCAAGTCTCTACTTCCGGAATATTTCCGGCGCCCGTTCGGTACCCTCCTTTGGCGAATATATCGGGCTTGAGCAATTCCAGGGTTTTACATACCGTCTGGTCGTCATCCACAGACGCGATAACCTCATCCACACCTTTAATGCTCTCCAGTATTTCTTTTCTATCCTCGAATGACCGGAACACAAACCCCTTTTTCCTGAGCAGGAAAATGTCGTTGTTCAGTATCACGACCAGCCTGTCACCTAGTTTGGCCGCCTCTCGTATGTACGCAATATGACCTACATGTATCGGGTCGAAGGCTCCACTTACTGCAACAGTGATAAATTTATTTTTCATTCCACCCATTCTTCTTTGTTAATATACCAATGATAACCCTTATGGGCAGATTATTGCAAAAATGGATTGTCTATTCCCTGTATATGCCGAGGACTTCGTAGCCTTCGGGGATGGAGCGCTGTTCCGCCACCTGCGCGGCGTCGAATCCGGCAACCTGGCAGCTTCTTCGTGTGCGAGCAATCTTACTCTAAGTCCTTAGTCAATTCTTCCACTGAGTCGAAGACCTTAACTCGCCCAGCCCTGATGTCCTCGTCCGCCTCCTTCTCTGCATCTTGCCACTTTTCTGTCCAGAAGTAAGCCTGGTTCTTGTCCACTAGCCTCTTCGGAATTAGCACCGCTTTCTCATCTACCACTTCTATCTCAACCAGGTCGCCTTCTTCAACCCCAAGTTCCTTGCGCACCGATGCCGGAATGGTAATCTGCCCGTTCCTGGTGAGCTTGCTATACGCTGGCATTCCTAATCACCTCCTAAGGTCTCTCCAACGTTTCATCGTGGTGTCCGACATTGCGTAAAATGATGGTATTACCCTCAATCTGGAAAGTTAGCCTTAGTGAGCGGCTTGCCCTGGCTTCCCAAAGGATAGCCAGCCTAAGCCCCGAGTCTCTCCTTCTTACGCAGCACCTTCTCCACGTCCTTCTTAGCACCAACCTTCTGGAAGATGGCAAGCGCTTCATCCAGGTCTTTATGCGCCTTATCCCGGTCTACCTTGCGCCCGCGGGACAGGTACATCAGCCCCCGCTCATACAAGGTCTTGGCTTCATCCCAGGGTAGCTGGTATTGCCTGTTGATTTGAACGGCCTTATCGAAGGACTCGGCTGCTATCCCCCAGTCCTTACGCGCTGTGGCCAGCATGCCTTTGGCCAGATACATGGGTGCGGGCAGGCCATACCAGTTCTGGTCCGGTTTCATCAGCTCGAAGCCCCTGTCTACATACTCCGCCGTCTTCTCAGTCTGGCCCATCTTCAGGTAAAGCTCAGCCAGCACCGGGAGGCCCCACAACTCGAAGATGACGTTGCCCCCATTCCGGCAGATTCCTAAGCTTTTCAGCAGCAACTCCTCGGCTTTGGGATGGTTTCCCATCTCCAGGTTGAGGCTGCCCAGGGCGAGAGAACAAGCACCCACGGCGGCGAGGCAGTTCCTGTCCTGATAGGCGGACGTTGCGCGTTCCAGATACTCTCTAGCCCTATCCCATTCGCCCTGGCGAATATAGTGAAGTCCGATGCCAGCAGTATCTTCGAAATGGCAGCCCTGCAGCGTTTGGCTCTCTAGCGCCTGCACCACCTGACAGGTCTCGTGCGCCTTGGTGACCTCGCCGGACAGCGCATATACCAGTGCCAGCGGGCGCCTTAGGAAACCCTCAAAAAGGGGGCCAGCTTTTGCTGTCTCAGGCAGAGCCTTCTCTCCCCATTCCCTGGCCCTGGGGATATCCCGCACCAACGCCAAGCTGAGAGTAATTTGTTGGCCCAGTATCCCAATAACTAGCGGGTTCCCCTTCTTGACAACCGGGCCCCAGATATTCTCATTATAGGCTACCCCTTCGTCTATCAGCCCGGTATAAGTCAAGGAAATGCCCAGGCTAGAGGCTGCCTTCAAGCGTGTGCCCATGGGCACACCCAGCCTGGCGAAGAGGTCCACAGCCCTCTGGGCCCAAGCTAAGGCGGTACTAGGCTGACCCCGGTGTAAATATAGATGTGCCGTGCGCTGATAGATTGCTCCCTTCTCCGCATCGTCAGTGTCTTTCTCCACAATGGCGGCAATGACCTCCAGGTGCTTAAGCGCCTTATCCTCCCTGGCCCCATCCCAAGCCCCACCCATCATATATAGTTGTTGAATATTCATATGCATGCGGAATACGTTTTGTTTATCACCCAGCTTCTCATATAGCTCCAGCGCCGACTCGGCATAGCCAAGGCTGGCATCATAATCCGATTGCGCTGAAGAGACGAGAGCCAGATTCTTCAATACCTCTGCCTTCTTGGCAAGCTCCTCTTCCATCATTGCCCTCTTTTCTCCATCAACTTCAGGGCGGTTTCATAGTGCCGCCTCGCCTGGTCCCAGGCGAATAGCCTGGTTGCCTTATCCCCGGCCTTCTGAGAGTAATCAACAGCCTTGGACAGGTCATTCCCCTCAAGAAAGTGGTATGCCAGCGCTTCCAGATAGTTTTCTATCTTCCTGGCATATACTTTCTCCACCGCCTCTCCCACCTTCATGTGGTGCCTTCTCCTTCGGACGGGGCTGATGCCTTCATAGAGCACATCTCTTAGCTGACTGTCAGCGAAGGCGTAGACCTCCTCCCCCGGGACGTGCCGGTCCACCACCAGGCGGGCCTGCAGGCACTTATCAATTATGTCGATCAATCGGTCTTCACCCAGGCCAGTGACCTCTCTCAGCACCGGAAAGCTGAATTCCCTGCCAATCACCGCCGCCGCACTAAGGACGTGGCAGGATTCTTCGTCAAGACACTCTAGCCTTTTCCCAAGCACTTCCTTAATGCCTCGAGGAACATGTACATCGGAAAGGTTCTTGACCGCCCAGCCTTTTTCCACCGGGTAAACCGTTCCTTCTTCCACCAAGGAGCGTAATACCTCCTCGACAAAGAAAGGATTGCCTGCCGTCTTGCCATAGACCAGGTCAGGCAACTCACTTGGAACCTTCTCGCCGAACGTCTGCCTAATCATTTGACAAACTTCGCCAAATGCCAACCGCTTCAAGGGAAGCGCATAAAACAATCTCTCCCTGTTTATTTCAGCAACCGTGCGGGAGAGGGAACGTTGGTCATCAAGCTCCAGGTCACGATATGCACCCACCGCCAGGAGACGCTCAGCGGTGATAGCCCGTGCCAGGTGGTGTAAAAGCTTCATGGAGGCCTCATCAAACCACTGCAGGTCATCGAGTAATAGCACCAGCGAAACTTCTTTGGAGATGTTGACAAAGAACTGAGTAACCGCTTCAAATAGGCGGACATGCTGTTGTGCAGAGGGTGCCGATGTTGGAGGTGGGACAGTGCCTAACTTCTCGCCAAGCTCGGGGACTAATTTAGCCAACTCCGGGGCAAAGGCGCCCACGGCTTTAAACATAAGAAGGGGCGGCGCCCAGCGGATATATTCCTTGATGATATCACTCCAGGGTTGGTAGGGGGCAGCGCTCTCGCGCTCGTAGCCCCTGCCCATGAGACACTGAGCACCTCTAAGTTTGGCGTAGCTTCTCAGCTCATAAGCCAGCCTGGTCTTACCAATGCCAGCCTCTCCGGTGATAAAGACCAGACTTCCTTCACCTCTTAAGGCCGCATCCAGGCGTGCTCTGAGGATTCTCGTTTCTTGTTCCCGGTCCACCAGCGGCTGAGCCCACCGTGGCTCGGGCGTGGGAATAGCCCCAGCCGCTTTCTCCTCGGTTGACACCTCCACGAGTGTGGGTCTGGCTTCTGCTGCCTCACTCATAGAGTTGAGAGCCTGGAGAAGCTCACCAGCCGATTGGTAACGCTTGTCCGGGTCTTTAGAAAGAAGCTTGAGGATGACCTGCTCCAGGGCTTCTGAAATCTCCGGGGCTATCCTTCGAGGCATCATGGGCAGGTCATTGATATGGCTGAAAATGACCTTTACCGGGTCGTCGCCGGGGAAGGGAGGCCTTCCGGTAGCCATTTCATAGAGAACGCAGCCCAAAGAGTAAAGGTCTGACCTAGCATCGCTGTGCTTCCCCAGGGCCTGCTCAGGAGGCAGATAGGCGGGAGTTCCCACTATCACCCCCCTCTGAGTGAGCTTAGGCCCGCCCAATGCTCTCGCCAGGCCAAAGTCCATCAACTTGGGCAGACCATCGGAGGTAATCATAATATTCTCCGGCTTGATATCGCGATGAAGAATACCGCGCGAATGGGCACATTCCAAAGCCTGGCAGACCTGGCTCCCGATTCTTAGCGTGGTGGCCGCATCGCAGCGTCTACCAGGTTGAGAACTAATCAGGCCACTGAGGTTGGGACCGTCGACAAACTCCAGGATAAGGTAATGGCTCTCTCCCTCCTGACCAATGTCATATATGGCAACAATATGCGGATGGGAAAGTCCTGCGGTAGCCTTGGCTTCCTGTTCGAAGCGGGCAAAGGACTCTTGGTCAAGGCCTTCACCCTTGATAACCTTAACCGCGACGGTTCGGCCAAGTCTGGTGTCCTCAGCTTTGAAGACAATGCCCTTGCCGCCCTCTCCCAGCTTCTTTGCGACCTTGTACCTGCCCCCTTGGAACGATTCAAACACCGCTCACCTCCCACGACCCATTTTAGGTCTGGTTGCACAGACCCGTGGGCAATTACTGTTTAGATAAAAGAAATCATACTCCTATATGAGTATAGGAGTCAATACACATCTCATCACATCGTGATGCTCTATTCCCTGTATATGCCGAGCACTTCGTAGCCTTCGGGGATGGAGCGCTGTTCCGCCACCTGCGCGGCGTCGAATCCGGCAACATCCCATTTTCCAACCGAGCCTAACTCTTTGGCCGCCAGAAAAAAATGCGCCATGGCAATGCCTACGTCGAGACGATAGTAATGCTTGCCATCACGGACTGAACTGTATCTGCTTTTAGCGTCGGCAACGGCTATTACCTCATTCTTATCAGCCAAAAATCGCCACGGCTGGGTATTGGCCCATGACGGCGCCAGTCGGGTACATT
Organism: Dehalococcoidia bacterium; assembly: GCA_049694415.1. GTDB lineage: Bacteria > Chloroflexota > Dehalococcoidia > GIF9 > UBA5629 > 9FT-COMBO-48-23. The sequence continues at coordinate 5,925 of JBAVQV010000069.1, read as the reverse complement.
CTAAAACTTCGAGAAGCCCGCTGTCCTGTGTCTCGAGCGGCGAGCCCCATTGGGAGCCGAAGACTATCTGTTCCAGCGGCTTCCTCCGTCTCGAATCCGGCCCACCCAGATGAACGACGCTGTGTATAGTCCGGCCATAAGAGGAAGTATCTGGATAGCCAAGTGGCATCAAGGCGATGACACGCTCACCCTTCTTAAGTCCTAAAAAGGCACTGATTCGCTGCTCGGTGAACAGTCCACCTATCCAGCAGGTGCCCAGACCCTGCCCGGTGGCAGAGAGTATCATCTGCTCCATGCGGAAGCCCATGTTTATCATAAACAGTGGCTTTTCCTGAGAGGTGGCGATGATGAAGTGCGGCGCTGAGCCGAAGAGCCACTGTTTACCGGTTAAAAAGGTCATCTGCACCGCCACCAGCTTGCCTTCTCTGACTAAGTGGAAGTGAACTTTAATACTATCGTCAAGAGCCAGGGATTTTTCGCCGGATTTGACCACAGACTTTAAGATTTCGTCCGGTACAGGTCGTGACTCATAATGCCGGACGCTGAAACGCCGTCGTAGGGTTTCACGGATATTCATGTAGATAACTAAAAAGTTAAAGGCCAAAAAGCAAAAGTAAGGGGGGCTATGTGGAGCTACCTGATATCACTCATATTCTCAAATACTTTTTCCACCACACCTTCAATATTCCTGAGAACTTCAATATCATTAAATCTTATCACTTTCAAACCTTTGCTTTTCAAATATTCATCCCTCTCTTCATCTGCAGCTGTAATCTCATCAGAACTATGCTGGCCACCATCGACTTCAATTACCAGTTTTGCTCTGGGGCAAAAAAGTCCACTATGTAATCACCTATAATTCTCTGCCTATAGAATTGGCAGCCTCCTACTTGTCGCATCCTCACCTTAGACCAGAGATACCGTTCGGCATCCGTCATATTCTTTCTCAGTTCACGGCTATAGCTTGCCAGTCTATTGTTGTAGGTTAGCATTTTAATAAAATCCCTCTCAATCTCCCTTTACGAAAGGGAGAGGTTTATTTCGTCCTTTAGAAAAGGTAAAAGCTTATCTCCCCCTTAGAAAAAGGGGGATTAAGGGGGATTTCACTAGCCAAACAAATTCAACTTCTGCGACTTGCCGTCCTTGTCAATATGCTCGATGGAAATGGGGAAGCCCCTGCCACCCACAGTCTTCACTTTTGTTTTGGCCAGCTCGAGCAAGTCCATAGGATTAACGCAGGCTTCGGGTGGCAAGACGCCCTTCTGCGTAATCTTTCCCGTACCCATAATTATGGCGCCTATGGCAGCCGGTATGCCGGTGCCTTCGCCCATGCCCTGCCCTCTGGAAGACATCGAGAAAATGTAGGTGTTCTTGCCGCCGTCCTTGACTCCTTTCACCACAATCTTCAAGCAGCCCATCGGCTGGTCAATCTTTGCCTCTTTTAACAGCCTCTCCCGCTGGGAAAGTATATAAGCCACGGCAAACTCCAGAGGCACAATCTTGTGGCCCTGCACTTCAATGGGTTTCTCATCGGTAACGCCCAACCTGACCATACCCTTTATCAGCTCGGCATAAGCCGGCGGTAGCACCAATCCCAGGTTGGTTACCCTCTTCAAACCCTTCAGATATTTCGGCAGGGTGATGGTCTCGGGATGCGGATAGCCGTAGACGTTATAAGTGCCGACATCCTGAAACTCCGTCTCCTCTTCCAGTGCTCTGCCGCTGTCCTCAAAAAGATTAACCGTGTTAAATTTGCCATCGAGGAACATCGGTATGTTTACCTTCATCGAGTGAATCCGGTGTTTCACCACTGCCGGTCCCTCAATCTTTTCGCCGCCGTGAGCGTGGTATATATCTACTGCCTCGACCTGGTCGAGCAAGGAATCAGCGCAGAATCTGACCAGAACATTAGCTACGCCGGGAGAGCTTCCCATGCCGATGAGTGCCGAAACGCCGGCTTTCTTCGCCTTGTCATCCATGGCCAGCAGCTTCTCAGTGGCATCGAAATCGTCACAGATATCGACGTAGTTTATTCTGGCGTCAATCACCGTTTTCAGTATTGTAGGCCCATACTTATAGAAAGGCCCGACACAGTTCAGTACAACTGCTGAGCCGCCGATTGCCTTTCTTAGGCTCTGGGGACTATCGGCATCGAACTCAACAGCAGAAGCCTTACTCCCCTTGAGCTTGCCGGCTACCTTTCTGGCTGCCGCCATATTAATGTCAGCCACCACAACCTCGGTAAACACACCGCTCGATGCCAGCGTCTCCGAGGCTATGCTGCCAACCGCACCACTGCCACCTAGAACCGTAACTTTAGACATCTTCCTGCTCCTTTCAAATCCTGATTCCCCTGCTGAACGGGTCTACCCATTCCTTAAGCGCAATCGCCAGTTCCTCATGGTCCTTGGCATATTCCGATAGCGGAATGCCCTGCATGGTGGCATCGATTGCCTGCCGAAATGCCTTGCCACCGGCGATAGCACCCTGAGGATGCGCATGAATGCCGCCTCCGGAACCGATGACGATGTCATTGCCCAGAGCCATCATTACCTGCGGCACCATGGACGGTGTAATGCCGCCCGATGCCATAGGAAACGTCGGCTTCAGTTTATACAGCGGGAATAATAAATTCCGGGCAGCATTTTTGAACTTATAATCGATTACCGGCGCCTTGCCGTAAGGTGCGGGGATAACAACTACATCAGCACCGGCCAGCCGCGGCAATTTGCCCAGTACCAGATGAGAGCTCATGCCGTGATAGGGCGACATGTACAAAGCACCGGCCACATCCATGTGTGCCAGTATGGGCACATTGAGGCTGGTGTCTTCAGCCAGCGCCTGCAATACCGGAAAGCCGACAGCCAGGTAGTTTATCATCAGCGCGTTGCAGCCCAGCTCCACGGCGCGTTTGGCACTCTCAAAGACCTTCGGTATTTTGTCGGTCACATTCACTGTATACAGCGTATGTTCGCCTGTTTCCTCATAGACCTGCTTCTCAACCTGCATATACAGCTTGACGCGCTCCAGTGCTGAATTGAACGAGGCATCGGCAATCAACTCGTCGTCCTTAACGATGTCACAGCCTCCGGCAGCTGCCTTGCGGAACAATTCAGCTCCGACTTCGCATGTATAGCCGGTGCAGGGCTTTATCATGTTATTAAGCAGAGGTCGCTTTGTAATTCCCAGAATTTTCCTGATGCCGTCGACGCCGAATTTCGGGCCCTGGAAACCGGCAACGAATTTCTTTGGGAAACGAATATCCACCAGCTTTATTTCGCCGCCCATGGAGATGTTACCCACCACTGTGGTCAGCAGCATGGGTATTTGCTCGCCGATATTTACCTCGGGATAAGCCACCTGCACGAACCACTGTCTGGTCTGCAGATTCGGCGGCACGGTGGACTCGTAATCAGGCATTTCATAAACGCCCACCACCTTGGCAATATGCTGACGGCGGACCTCTTCAGTCTCGCCGGGCACCGCCACCCACGTGCCTGTGCTCTGCTCGATAGCCAGGAAGGGCGCAATTATGGGAACCGGAAGCGCTGCCGGGTAAGAAACCAGATAAGTGCCGATAACGTAGTCATCGTAATCCACGCCGTCCGGTAAGGCTATAGGCAGGCTCAAAATCTCATCGCCATTCATTTAAACACCTCCTTCACACACTGTTTTATCGAATATTTCCCTGTTTAGCATCACTCATCATCGCCACATGTAGGTGCGACCTTTTAAGGTCGCAATGGGCGAGGCTAAAGCCTCGCCCCTACAGAATGTTTAGTAAACCGCCTACTCACATGCTGCCTTATCAAATCGCTCCTTATTCAGCTTTCTATAGAAATTCTTTAAGCTACCATACACTTCATGATACGAGCCATACAGCGAATTATAAATATCCGAATTCCGAGGCTGCGGCTCAAATACCCTGTCTACCTTGATTACCTTTTTCAGCGACTCGAAGTCCGGGTATATGCCGAGGCCAACTGCCGCCACCAGCGCGGCACCTACAGCCCCAGCTTCCTGAGGGTCGCAGACAGTCTCAATCTTCCTGCCGGTAACATCAGCCATAATCTGCATCCACGGTTTGCCCTTGGCACCTCCACCTATAACCCTGAGTTGCGGCAGTGGCAACTTGAACTCTTTCTCTACTATTTCTACAATCCATCTGATGTTATAAGCCACGCCTTCATATACGGCACGCAGCATATCCTCGCGGGTATGCTCGGCGCTCAAGTTGAGAAAGGTGGCACGAACATAACAATCGTTTATGGGAGCTCTTTCGCCGTAAATCCAGGGAGTGAATAGCAGATAATTGGAGCCGGGCGGAATTTTTGCCACCTCGTCATCCATCAGAGCATAGACATTGGGGACGTTTGGGTCTTTTTTTTCGGCCTTATAGAATTCATCGGCGATCCACTGTATGCAGCCGCCGGCAGCTTCAGTCTCAGCGAATAGAAATGTCTTGTCCGGGTCTGCCGAATGAATCGTGGCGGCTCCGCATTTGCCCTGTAGTATTCGTTTGGTGACCACGCCGACCCAGCCGGACGTTCCCAGATAAACATGACCTTCGCCTTCACCGGTAGCCCCGGAGCCTACTACGGCACAGGGAGCATCTCCGGCACCAGCAATGACCGGCGTGCCCTGCAAAAGTCCATATTCTTTAGCCGCCTCTGGCGTAAGTTCGCCAACCTTGTCTATCGACCTCACTAAAGGCGGAAATTTGCCAGGGTCAAGCCCGACATAGCGGAAAATGCTGCTGAGCCACGTCTTCTTCTTGAGGTCAATACCGAAAACAGAGGCGCCGGTCCACTCCATTACCATGTTACCTGTGCTGCGATAGAAAAGATAACCCGATGTATCGAGAAAACAGCACATCTTATTATAAATATCAGGCTCTTCCCCTTTTAGCCAGAGGAGCTTGGGCATGCCGTCCTTCCCACACAGAGCTGTACCGGCAATCAGGGCGAAAACACGAGGCCCGAGAAACTTTCTCATCAGCCGCTCCGCCTGTTCACCAGCCCGATTGTCAAGCCAGATAATGGCACGCCTCAGCGGCACTCCCTTTGAGTCCATGGGGATGACGCCGAGCATCTGCGTACCGAAAGTAACACATATAATGTCTTTAGGAGATATACCTGTCTGCTCGAGGAGAAGCCGCGTCGTCCGTGTCACCGCCTTCCACCAGTCTAAAGGCTCCTGCTCCGCCCAACCGGGCTTTGGAAAATACGTCTTGTACGGCTCAAGGCACTTACCGTGCACACGCCCCTTAACGTCCACCAGAACCGCCTTATTGCCGCTGGTGCCCACGTCATGAGCGATTATGTACTTCGGCATGTATTTTCCCGGATGCTCATTATATCACCTTTGAGTTGGTCGCGAATCTTGCCCACAGGGGCTTGACACTGCCCACATAATACGCTAATATTACAATATACATATATTTATATTAACTGTGAGGAAGGTGCACTATTGGCCAGATACAATCTTGAGCTATACGCCTTAAAGGCGGAATTATGCAAGACCTTCGCTGACGCCAAGCGGCTTATTATCATCAATGAGCTGCGGCAGGGGGAGACGACTGTGGGTGACCTGGCCAGGCTGCTTGATTTTCCCCAGGCAGTTGTTTCTCGTCACCTGGCCATTCTCCGCGACAAGGGAGTTGTGCAATACCGGCGAGAGGGAACCAGCGTCTACTACAGCCTCAGCGACCCCAAAATCGGCGACGCCTGTGACATGGTGCATCAGATATTGCTCGACCAGATAGAGAAGAACAGAGAGCTAGCCGAGAGGCTGGTAGCTTAATTTCAAAGCAAAAAAGGAGATACATAATGCAAGTCCAGGAATACGGATGTAATCAATGCCGCATCACGTTCAAGAAACCCAATCCGGATAATGTGAAAGACGAAAAGAGCATGAAATGTCCCC
>JBAVQV010000068.1:0-18591 GCA_049694415.1 Dehalococcoidia bacterium | reverse complement strand
GTTGCACATCTCGTTAAGATAAACAGCCGTAGACATATCAATGTCCAGCCCCATCATTGCCCCCCAGGCAATCAGTGTCTCATATTCGGGTCCTTCGACCCTGTCATATAAGTACTTGCCTTCTTTGATCTGGAGGATCTTACGGCAGCGTATGGGACAGCCAAAACAGGCGGTACTATCGGTCTGAAATTTCTCGAACTGCTCGGCGCCGCTTATTTTGGTTGCCTCCGGCAGTGTAGGGGCAGTATAGTAATTGGTTGGGCCGTCCCCGTAGGCAATAGCAGAATCTACCCACGAGGCAGTGCCACCTTCATGCATCCACTGGGTGAAAAAACCTTCCTTGACCTCGGTCATAGCTTGCCGTGCGGCCTCGCGGAACTTTTCCGAATCATGCATTGGCAGCTTCATCTTGCCGCGCACTGCTATGGCTTTGACCTTCTTGGAGCCCATAACACATCCTAGCCCGGCCCGGCCCAGGCAGTGGCCATACTCGGACATAATATTGCCATAAAGCACCAGATTCTCCGAGGCAGGGCCGATGCACGCAATTTGTGTGCGATTGTCACCGCATGCCTTTTTAATTTCCTCCTGAGTCTTATAGGTATCCTTACCCCAAAGGCCGCTGGCATCCTTTAGTTCGGCAGTGCCATCCTTGATATAAATATACACCGGTTTGACCGACTTGCCTTTGAGTATGATGCCGTCGTAACCGGCATTTTTGAGCTCCGCACCGAACCAGGCGCTGGCATTGGCATCGCCGTAATGCCCGGTATACGGAGATTTGGTAGCGCCTCCCCAGCGGCTGACACTGGGACCGCTGGTGCCATTAAGGAGACCTGGCATGAGAATAAGCGGGTTATCCGGTCCTAGCGGGTCGGTTTTCTCGTCGACCATGTCATACAGGTAGCGCGCAGCCAGGCCGGTGCTACCCAGAAAGTCGCGGGCATATTTTTCATTCAGCGGCTCATCGATTAGCGTACCCTTGCTCAGGTCAGCTATCAGGATTTTGCCATGATATCCGTTCATGGTTTCCTCCTTAGGATATTTAATTAAAAGTCGATGCTTTTGCCTTCGTAGGCATAGCGGAAGATTTTTCCCAGGTCTTCCTCGCCGGGCACGCGGGTGACGGTCATAGTCATGACTTCATTCAAGGCCCTGTCTATAAGTCCGGGAATTGATTCATCGTACTTCGCCCTGTCGATGCCGCATTCCTTGACCGATAGCGGTTGGTTGATTTCCTTGGCTAGTGCCCGGATTTTAGCTACCAGGGCTTTAGCGCATTCCTTGTCGGAGCCGGATGCAATGCGGCAGAAGCGGGCTATCTCAGCATATTTGGCCGTTGTCTCCTCAGAGCCGTTTATAAGGTATTCCATGGTATAGGGCAGGAAAAGACCCACGGCACGTCCGTGAGGAACGTGGTAAATTGCACCGAGGGCGTGTCCCGTGCTATGGCCCAATCCAGCCATGGAATTGCCGAAGGACATACCACCGAGTATAGCAGCGTTCTGCATCTCCTTACGTGTCTCGAGGTCGTCCCCGGCTTTGTAAGCTTTGGGCAGATATTCGAAAGCTTTCCGCGTGGCAATCAATCCCGGCCCCTCGGTGATGCTGGTACCCCAGGTTGAGACGTATCCCTCAATGGCGTGAGTGATAACATCCATGCCGGTGTCGGCTGTGATTAGCGGAGGCATGCCGGCAACCATAACAGGGTCAAGTATAGCCACATCCGGCATACATTCGGTAGTACCCAGCCCGAGTTTACGGTTTTCGTTTGTGTCAGTGAGCACTATTGCCCAGGTAGCTTCGGCACCAGTGCCGCTGGTGGTCGGAATAGCCATGAGCCTGGCCTTGGCTCTGAAATTGTAGGTATCGGAGGCAATAATGGAATCCGGCTCCAGGTCCGGCCGTACCAGCAGGATAATAATAGCCTTGGCTGCATCCATACATGAACCACCGCCAATACCTATGACCCAGTCAGGCTGGTATTTTCCTACAGCTACGCCTCCCTTTTTAACGGTGTTAAGCGAAGGCTCTGGTTCTACTTCATCAAAGATTTGCCATTTGATGTTTACTGCATCCAATTGGTCGGTAACCAGCTTTACCAGTCCAAGTTTTACAATGTTCTTATCTGTGACAATGAAAGCTTTTTTGCCCTGAATCTGTGCTATGTACTCAAGAGAATTGTCGCCATAGGCGATAAATGGGCATGAAAAAGTCCACATATTAACCTCCTCTGTTTCTATATAAATGATTAATTCAGCTTAGTCCAGCCACTCAGTTGGCACACGTGTGGTGCTGGTGGTCAGCTCGTTAGCCGCCTTGACGTAGCGCATGATTTTAGCCATGTTGCCTGAGAGCTTGGCTTGCCTGGTTATCATTGCCTTTATAGGATCGAGCTCCTTTGTGGCTATTCTCTTCCAGACAGGATATGGAGCTGACATAGTGAATGCAGGTTTGTATTTGTCGGGGTCGGTAACAGTTTCTATTTTGCGGCATTTACCATGGTAAAGGTCTATGTACATGTAAACTGACTCTTTAACCGAGCCGCCTGCCTCCATAATAAAGTAAAAATCGCCCTCCCAGGTCCTTGCCGCCTCCTCGTATGCCTTGTTGCTATTGATCGCCTCCTTGTATAAATTGCCCCACTCTTGAGTGAAGAACTTCGCCATGATAAACACCTCCCTTCTAAGCTATTATAAGCTTATCCGGTATTTTGCAACACTTCAACCTGTTTAGTCCAGCCATTCGGTGGGTATTCGCGAAGTGATGTTGGTCAGCTCATTAGCCGCCTTGGTGTAACGCATTATTTTAGCCATGGTACCCCTGCTGCCCGTCATTAGCTTGGATTGCTTGGTGATGAGTGCCTGCGTGGAATCTAGCTGCTTCAGGCATATTCTCTTCCAGATATGATACGGAGCCTGAATTATGAATTCAGGATTATATTTTTTTGGGTTAGTAACAACTTCTGCTGCTCGGCATTTGCCATGATAAAGGTCTACGTACTCGTATAGTGGCTCCTTGACCGGACCGCCCTTCTCTGTGATAAAGTAAAAATCTCCTTCCCAGGTCCTAGCCGATTCCTCGTATGCCTTGCTGTTATTTATCTCCTCCTTGTAAATATCGGCCCATTCCTGTGTACCGAACTTTGCCATATTAAGCTGCCTCCTTTTAGTTTTTATACTCTGGTAGTTGCCAGTAGATAGTGAATGCTAGTTTACCGACTGAACGCTCATTAGAAAATCGGCAAAAACAAATCTAGCATTAACAAACATCCTTGTCAAGAGGTTGTTGGGCCGCCTAAAACATGTTACCAACGAAGCTTTAGCCTTTCCTATCTGAGGTCTATTAATTTTGAATTTTCTAGCTATTCGTGACGTTGGTACTATTGACATTTTACTCGTGATGGTTTATTGTGTATTGCTAAGGAGGGAAGAAATGCAAGCATACTGCATGAAGTGCCGTACTAAGAGGGAAATGAAGGATCCAAAGAGCATAAAGATGAAGAATGGCAAGCCGGCAACCCAGGGTGCCTGCCCTGTGTGCGGGACTAAAATGTTCAGAATAGGTAAAAGCTAAAGTTATTCAGTAGTTTAGACTTCCAAAAGAGCTGGGATTCTATCAGGTATAGATACCCAGCTCTTTAGTTTCAAATCTAGCTGCTGATAGCTTGATGCACTGATTCTACAAAGGGTTGTTCTTGTTATGGGACGACCTTTATGGTTTGTTGGACTAATCAAGAAAGGTTTTCCCGGCCGTTTTCTAGCTGCCAAACTAACTAGGGTGCCGTTTATTGGCACGGTAATTGACCGTTTATTTTTTGCCGGCGACGATATAATTTACCTGCCCAAAGACCGGGTAATTCGCCTGCATATATCCGTTGATAGGCCTGACCAGATGGTATTGCCATCTCAGGTGGTAGGACATTTTATTGAGAAGGCAAATTATCACTGGGTTATGAACACCTGTATTTGCCGTGATGCCTCTAAGTGCCAAGACTACCCGATTGACCTTGGCTGTCTTTTTCTTGGGGATGCGGTATTAGGTATCAATCCGGAACTCGGCCGCCTAGTGACAAAAGAGGAGGCACATGACCATGTGCGTCGCTGCCGGGAAGCTGGCTTGGTTCATCTCATCGGTCGCAACAAACTGGACACAATCTGGCTCGGTACTGGGCCAGGTAGCAGACTACTCACTATATGCAGCTGCTGCCCCTGCTGTTGCCTGTGGCGGATACTGCCTCACATTGCCCCACAAATTAGCGCTAAGACAACGAGGATGCCTGGCGTTAAAGTGACGGTTAACGGGCAATGTATAGGTTGCGGAACCTGTACTCAAGGCGTATGTTTTATTGACGCTATCCATCTGGTCGATAATCATGCGGTCAGAACTGATGAATGTCGTGGTTGCGGCCGTTGTGTTGATGTCTGCCCCCAGGGAGCCATTCAAATTTCAATCGATGAGGAACAATTCGTGGAAAAGACAATCGAACGCCTATCTCCTTTGGTTGATGTTTCGTGATAAAGAATACTGTGCTAAAAATTCTTATGGCACTTGGTCTGCGGCGAACTGCCGCAGTCTAGATAGCTCAGCCGCCGCCGAAACCTACCTTGACTTCTTCATCAATTACTAGAATAGGAACTATGCCTTTACCATTCGAAAGACGCATTACCTCCTGGACAACCTTCGGGTTGTCTTGAATGCTTAACTCCTTATATTGGACACCGCGCTCTTCAAGGTCCTGCTTAGCCGCAGCACAAAAGGGACAATCCGGCTTTGTGTATATGGTAACCTGTCCTGGCACTTGAATAGCATTTATCTTCGTATCCAGTTCGTAGAGCTTCTCAATAATGAACTGGACATAGTGGTCACATTTTTCCTTCCAGACGCCTGATTCCTGGAACCGCTGATATCCCCCAGGTTCAGAAAAATCGATCCCGACCAAATCGAGGCAAATGATAGAGCCGAATCTCTCGCTGAAGCTCTTGATAACTTCACTAGCGTGCTGACGTGCATCTAATCGTGCTTGCTTGACCTTCTGTTTATCTGTTGCATAATTACTATGACGCAAACCGAGGCAAATTGCTGCAGCAGATACGGCGCCGCACGGTGCTTGCTGTTGTCCGCCTATACCGCCGGTGAAGGCGATACCTGACCAAAGAAGTTCTTCGTTGGTCAGTCCGTAAGTTTCCCACATAACTTGCAGGACGCCCGGACCTCAGTGATAGCCTCGGTGCATCAGTTCGATGGTACGCTCCTTAGCCTCCTTAAGCGACATTTTCAGTGTCACAGCTCTACACCTCCTGTTGTTATCAAGATTAACCTGATTACTACCAATGATGTTAATTCTCCTACTAATAGTATGTCAAGGGCTGACAGAGTCCACGATAGCAGATAAGGAGCATAAATGTATGCAGTCATCCAGTCCAGCGCCAAGGAGTAATTTAATATAGAGGGTGTTGGCTCTATGTAGTATGTCCTAACTGGTGGGGCCCAGTGGACGGAAAGAAGAACTTTTGCCCTGGTTTTCCGCCTCATCATATAGCCCATCGTTTGGCCCAATTGCAATAGCGAAGTGCTACCAAGCGCAAAGCAGAGAAGTTCTATTTTTAAGCTTAGATTTTGTCTTACTACCAGCAGTTTAGGCTTCCCCTAACCAAGGCTTTTGTGCAAGCACTGGCATCAAGCTGATTTTACTACGCGGTGTCATTAAGCTCTGGAGGTAACCCAAAGACGTTCCTTTGTTAGATATCCAGCGCGCCGGAGATGGCAATAGCACCCCCTGCAATGAAGGAAGCCCTATCAGACGCCAAGAAGCATGCCAGCTCGGCAATCTCCTCGGGCTGTGCTATTCTGTGCAGCGGGATGATGCGCTCAGATTTGACTTTGCTCTCCGGGTCGATGGTGAATCGCTTTGTCATTTCCGTCATGGTCCAGGCCGGGCATATGGCCACGATGCGGATATTGTAAGGAGCAAACTCCTTTGCGGCCGCATTGGTCAACCCTACTACGGCGTGCTTGCTGGCGCTGTAACTGGCGATCTTGCTCAAAGCCCTGAGGCCGGTGATGGAAGAATTGTTGACTATCGCGCCGCCGCCCTGCTTGAGCATCTCCGGAATCTCGTACTTCATACATAGCCAGACGCCCTTGAGGTTGGTGTCCAACTGTTCATAAAATTGCTCTTCCGTCTCGTCGACCAGACTCTGACGAATGCCGGCCTTGCCCGCGTTATTGAAGGCGATATCTAGTCTGCCGTACGTATCAACCGTTTTCTTAACCATGTTTTCGACCTGCGCGGCAATTCTGACATCCGTTTGCACAAACATGCCCTCGCCGCCGGCATCTTTAATTATCTGTACTGTCTCTTCGCCTTGCTCGATCCGCCGGGCGGCAACTACAACCTTGCCGCCACGTTTGCCGAACATTATAGACGCGGCACGGCCGATACCCGAGCCGCCTCCAGTAACTATTATTACTTTACCTGTGAAATCTCCCAATTTATTCCTCCCTAAGATGTGGTGCGAGTATTGAAACAAAGAGCTAAAAGCTCATGAAACCCGTTGTTATTGAGGAAACATCAGCCTGAGAAACTCACGTAATATCTTAGCAGTACAGTGGGCCATTGTGGACTCGAACCACAGACCCCGGTCTTATCAGGACCGTGCTCTAACCGACTGAGCTAATGGCCCCGGCAAAAAGTATAGCTTCTGTGCTTGGATAGTGTCAAGGCTATTTCGGTGCTCTTTGAAACCATCAATCACGTCCTATGGCCCTTTGGGCTTCCGCATATTTGATCAGGGCATACATGGCACGAGCGCACTGCTCAGGAGTGTCATATACAGGTATTCCTGCTTCCTTCAGAATATCAATAGTGGGGTCATCAGTACGGCGAAAGCGCACAGTAATAAGTGGCTTATTATATTTGTGGGGTAGGGTGGCAAACCGTCTGGCAGCTTGGAACGAAGCTTCGATTGAATTAGATAAAGTCTTATCGGCTTCTGCTGATGTAGGTTTAAGCCCCCAAATCATCGGGCTTACGGGAACATTCGTTATTACTCCATCGATGTAGTCTAGACTAAGGAGCTTTTCTACCACCAATGTTTCATTGAGGGTGGTGCGGTAGCTGCCGGCGAAGTCAACTGGATTTTTGGCCGGTGGAGCATGAGCCGGTAACAGTTCTTGTAACCTACTTGTGGTCTCACTGTCGAACTCAGGAACTTCAAGCCCCAGAGAGACACAGGCGTCAGTAACCACGACACCCTGGCCACCGCTTCCCATGATAGCCACTCGTTTTCCCCTGGGTAAAGGTTGTCCTACAAGTGCCTCAGCCATTTCGAAGGAATGTATAGCCTCGCTTGCCCTTATGAGACCTATCTGCCGGCACATACCGTCAAATACATTTTCAGAACCGGCCAGTGAGGCAGTGTGAGATAATGTGGCTCTGGCACCAGCAATCGTGCTACCGCCTTTATAAATGATTATTGGTTTCTCCTTTATAACTTCTCTGGCGAGTTCGAAGAATCTTCTGCCGTCCTTAAAACCCTCCACGTAGAAAACGATGACTTTTGTATCTTTATCGGCGGCAAGGTATTCCAGGTACTCAGAAGCGGTGATATCTGCCTGATTGCCGATGCTGATGAATTTGCTCAATCCATAACCTTTGGCATTGGCTATTTCGGATAAATAACCACCGAAGGTGCCACTCTGGGAAACGAAGGCGATGGCTCCTGGTTTGGGTGCTTGAGGAAAGCACAGATTGAGCTGTCCAGCGGCACTCCATATTCCCATGCAATTGGGGCCCACAAATCGTATTCTTCCTTCCTTGGCTATTCTTACCACCCTATCTTCAAGTGCCTTACCCTCTTCACCTGCCTCAGCAAACCCAGCGGAGATGACTATGGCACCCTTCACCTGCTTGGCAACACAATCTTGCATTAGCTTAGGAGTGGTGGAGGCGGGGGCAACTATAACTGCCAGGTCAATCTGGTCGGGAATGTCGAGGATACTTCGATAAGAAGGTAGACCGAGAATGTCTTTTTTGTTTGGATTCACGGGATATATAGTTCCGCGAAAACCTGTCTTTAGCGGTCTATCAACCATTTCGTATCCCCATTTGCCGGGCCTGTCGGAGGCGCCTAATATGGCGATATTTCTAGGCTTAAAGATAGGATCCAGTTGTTTGGTGATGCTGCTCACAATGTGTCTCCTTATTGGCCGTTCAATCCATCAACTCATTAAGGCCGGTATAGTCGTCTGTCTGCCGGCGAAGCTGGTAATCAAGTTCCCCTAAAGTCACCTCGGCGGTAGAAAATATAGTCGCCCTAGCCAGATGGCCGCCGGAGCAGATGTCCTGTCCTGAGAGTTGAATGTGTATGTGGATAATAAGCGTATCATCTTTGACTGCTACCGAGCCCTGGGCACAAACAATCTCTAACGGACCGCTATAATCGACACTATCGTATTTACCTGGTAGCGCTTTTAAGAAATTGAGTTTGGCGTTCTCCACCGAGCCGATGATACCCATAATTACACCTGATGATATTCTGTTATCCTGACAATAACGTGATATGCTGTCAAGCAGTTCTTGGCCTGGTTTGACCCTGAATACATGTATTTTTTTGAACAATAGGTTGCCTCCTAATTTATTATCTATTGCGATTTAGTTTATCATAGCTTTAGCCTGGGTTTCTTTCAAGATTCCCCTTCTTCCAATGTGTTCTAGTCATCAATTTCAATGATGTTATACTGAGTCGATTCGGTGGGTTGAGGTTTTATGGTTGTGTTATACTTATCGCGTATAGGTATGAACTAGAAAAAGTGAGGAAGTGATGGGATTTAGACTTTATAAGGAACCAAAGTTGATTAATCCGGTTTTGGTAGCCTGTTGGCCGGGAATTGGGAACATTGGAATCATGGCTGTCGATATGTTGAGAAGGATGGTCGCAGCGGAGGAACTCGGTGACATAGAATCGTGGGACTTCTTCTATCCGAGAAAAGTTATGATAAGAGACGGTGAATTGAAAGATTTAGAGTTTCCTGATAACAAGTTCTATTTCAAAAAAACGGGGAAAAAAGATTTATTGTTCTTTATTGGGGAAGAACAACCCAGTGATGGCAGGGGAGTTTATGCTGAGGGAACAAAGGCTTATAGAATGGCAAATCTCGTTCTGGACGTAGCACTGAGATTTGGCTGTCAGAGAGTTTATACATCAGGTGCAGCTGTGGCGCCTATCCATCACACTGCCAGGTCGAGGGTTTGGGTGGTACCTAATAGTGAAGACCTGATTAATGAGGTAAAAGGCTATGAGAATACTGTGCTAATGTCTGAAGTAGAAGGCAGGGATGGTCAAGGTAACATTACTGGACTAAATGGGCTATTGTTAGGCGTAGCCAAGAAGAGGGGGTTGGAGGCTATATGTGTGATGGGTGAGATACCAATATATATTCACGGTTTTCCAATTCCGTATCCCAAAGGGTCTAAGGCAGTACTCGAGGTATTGAGCGCTGCCTTAGCTGTTAAAATACCTATGGATGAAATCAACGCACTTATCCAGCAAAGCGATAGTGAAATCGAAAGTGTTTATGAAAAGCTTCCTTCGGAAATTAAAGACCAACTTGATAAATTAAAATATGTGGTTTATACCAAGCCTAGTGAGCCAGAACCGATAACGGAAGAGGACAAGAAGAAAATCCTGCAGGAAATAGATAAGTTATTCAAGAAAGACACCGGGAGAGACTAGTTTTGAGTGAGGGGAAATCATTTAAACTATTTACCAGACCTAAGTTTGATAGCTCGTCGGTGGTTGTAGTCTGGAATCAGGATGTCGGGAGGCTCGGCCCCAAGGTTGCTGAATATCTCGCTAGACAACTGGAAGGCCGAGAGCTTGGCGAAATTAGTCCCGAAGGCTTTTTCTCACTCAGCGGCGTTACAGTAGAAGACGATGTAGCTCAATTTCCAGAAAGCAAATTCTACTGGTGTAAGGATGATAACCTTGTAATTTTTAGGAGCGATATACCCAGGTTCGATTGGTATGGATTTATTAACCTGATCCTGGATATTGCAGAGAAATATTTTAAGGTTAAACATATATACACCGTTGGTGGTATGGTGCTGCCAAGCGCGCATACTACGCCACGAACGTTGTTGTCGGTAGTCAATTCGACTGAGATGAAGAGAGTGTTGGGCCATTATGACGTAGTCCATGACATGGATTATGAAACGCGCGAAGATCAGAGACCGACATTCAGTTCTTACCTCCTCTGGGCTGCGAAGATGAGAGATATTCCCGGGGTATGCCTTTGGGTACCTGTGCCTTTCTATTTAATGACAGTTGAAGACCCGCAGGCTTGTAAGAAAGTTTTGGAATTCTTTAATAGACATCTCGAGCTGAATATCGATTTCGCAGATATAGATAACGAGGTGGCAGAACAGAACAAGAAAATAGCTCAGGCGAGGAGCCAGTTTCCTGAGCTAGACGGTTATATTAGTAAGCTTGAAACCAATCTTGGCCTAACAGCAGAAGAGGGTGAAAAACTGGTTAAAGAAATAGATGAATTGCTGAGAAGCAGCCATTGAGGCTGAACCATGGCAGTGATTTTAACTAGCTTGACTGGCTAAGTTCTATTTGGCGCTCTTGGCAATTGTAACCAGAGCACCCGGACCACCATGTACCCCCAGTGCAGGCCCCAGTCTTGCTATCCTTGGTGTTACGTTAGGAAAGAGAGACAGGGCGTAGTTGGCAAGCGTTTGAGCATCATCTGCTGTGGTGCTGTGTACTATGGCGAGGTCATCGATGTCTGACGTTGCTATGAATTCACGAAGTCGGTCTATTCCTTTAGCCCGGCTACGGGTCAGTCCGGCTGGACGTACCTCCCCATTAATAAGGGTAATCAAAGGCTTAATGTTGAGCTTTGATTCTAAGGCGAAAATAGTATTACCGAGACGTCCACCTTTGACTGCATATCTAAGAGTATCAAGAAGTGCCAGGGCATGCAGTTGATTAATTGTACTATGAGCTTTGTCTACCACCTGCTGTAAGCTGCATCCGGCTTTAGCAGCCTGAGCGGCGACTATGGCAACAAGACCCTGCCACATAGTAATGCCGCGAGAGTCAATAACTTCAATCTTAAAACCTTTTTCTTTGGCAATACCTTTGCCCACCAGAGCAGAATCGTACATCGCACTGTGCTTCCGGGTAACATGTATAGAGACGACCTCGTTGGTTTCTTTGGCTATCTCTTCATATATTTTGGCGAAATCCCCAGGCGATGGTGCTGCAGTAGACGGGTGAATCGAGCTGGTTGTTAGTTTCTCGTAAAATTGGTCACAATCAATGTCCACTCCATCACGATAGACTTCATTGCCAAAGTAAAGATAAGCTGGCACCACTGTAATACCTAATTTTTTGGCTTCCTCCTGCGTGATATCGGAACAACTGTCGGTAACTATTTTGATAGTCATAGTTTGACACTTCTTCAGAAGTATGGCTCGTAGATATTAAGCTTAGAGTATACTTTATGATTACGGCCGTGTAAAGTGACTGAATATAATTAAGTCATCTGGCTTGAAGTATAAGGCTTGGCGGGTTAAAATTAGGACTGGCTGCGGTCTTAAGTAAAAAGTTCAGTTGATTTATAGCTTCGATTTACTTTAAGTAAAGGGTGATAATAGTATGCAACAGATTTTCGCTTGTCCTACATGTGGTGCACAGAATTGTGTAGGTCAGGAGTTCTGTCAGGTATGCGGGCAGAGATTCCAATATAATTGTCCTTATTGCGGTGCTATTGTAGACTCTACGCTGGTAAATTGTCCCGGGTGCCGCCAAAGCCTTTTCTGGCCAACGCCGCAGAGGGTAAAGCCTTTTCCCAAGCAGCCGGCGGCTCAAAAAGGCCGTGGAGAGGGTGGAGAAGAAGAAGCTAAGACGAATCGGAAGTCTAATCCGTGGCTTACGGGATGCCTTGGTTTGGTGATTATTGCAATTTTATTTATGGTATCTTATCTCATCTATGATTATATTAAGAGTCAGTCATCTACCTCGCCACCAATTTCAGGCATCGAAACTGGTTTCAAACCAGTGGAATTTACATAATTTAGCCCGACGTACGATACGAGCAGGATGACTCAGATACAGTGGAACCGTAGGAGGTAATTCGTGATACAACAAATGTCGCATTTCTTTGTATATTTTTTTGCCAATCCCACTGTCTTGGGGTGGAGCTTAGCTATAATCTTCGGTGCGATCTGGCTTGTCTGCTATCGCCCACCGTTGCTTTCTAAGCCGTGGCTATGGGCGGTTCTAGGTGCCGGTGCTATACTGGCTCCCGTCGCCATTGTTATTACCTCATTTCCTATAGGAACTGGGATTATGAAACTATACAACTACTTCTGGAGTCAACAGACTGTTGAGGGCTGGACATGGCTTTTGAGTATACCCTCCATTTTTGTTTTTGGACTGGTCTGGGAAGGGGCCAAGTTGTTGCCGGTGGGTGTTTATTGGTGGTGGGCAAATAGAGAGATTGAGCCTAAATTAGGTTTGCTTATAGGTGCTGTAGCCGGTGCCGGTTTTGGCATACTTGAGACACAGTGGGCGCTTAATTATTTTATTCGAGATTCTAATTGGAGCTGGCAACTTGTACAAGTTGAAGGATTTCCGGCGATAGCAGGATTTTGGGAGAGTTTTTTTGTTTTGGGTCTCAATGTCGCTTCAACTGCATTGGCTGGTTGGGGGGTGGCTAAAGGTTGGGGATGGAAATTCTATCTATTGGCGGGCTTGGTATATCTCGTTACCAACTATAATAGTGTTTTGGTGCATTATAATCTTGTTTCGGCAACTCAGGCACAGTTCCTCATTGCTACCTGGGCACTTATAGTAGTAGGGGTAACTCTCTGGCTGCGCGAGAGGAAATCAAAGGCTTTACGCCGGAAATAAAAGGGAGGTATTACTAATGGACATCGGGTGGTTTAGAGACCTTGTTATTTGTATCTCGGGGTTGGTAGTGACGGTAGTGGTCATATTCATCGCTGTGCTCGCATACTTGTTATATAACAAGATAAGGCCTGTACTGGATTCCATGAAGGCGACTTCGGCAACCTTACACGAGATTACTTCTACGGTGAAGGACGAAGTAGTAAAGCCCGTAGTTCAATTTGCAACTTTGATTCGCGGTATAGCTCAAGGCATTGAGTTAGCCAGTAAATTATTCAAGAGGGAAGAAAAGGAAGGAGACTGCAATGGCTGATAGAGACGGAGGCACTGGATTTGGTATTGGACTTCTTGTAGGTGCGGTTCTAGGTCTGGCTATCGGTTTTCTCTTTGCCCCACGCCCGGGCGCTGAGACACGTCAGTTATTGAAAGAGAAGGCTGAAGCAGCTCGTGGAAGGGCAGCCGAAGCTGCCAGGAAAGTAAGGGAAACTGCTGGCGGAGCCGTTAAGAGAGCCCGCACGAAAATGGAGGAAGCGTAAGCGAAGCAAGAAATGGCTTCACATGGTCGCTTAATAATTTGGCTCTCTGGAACCAGTGTACCCTGGTGTAACTCACGTCTTCACTGATTAAAGATTTCCTTTTTCTGAAACTGAACACATCGATAGGAGCTAGAGTTGGAGACATCGAGGAGCAGTATGTTCAAAAGGCAGTGGCGGCTGATAATCGTCATACTAGGCATAATTATAATTTTTTTGCTTCTATACGTATTTAGAAGCGTCATGCTTCCCTTTATTTGCGGCCTGGTGCTGGCTTATCTTTTGTATCCTATTGTTTCTTGGCTTGAGAGGAAGCTGCCGGGTAAAAGCAGGTGGTTGTCAGCCAGGCGTGCCTCTTTGATAGCGGGTCTCTTCATAATAATACTGGTGGTTGTTGGCATGTTGGCTTTCTATATTGTCACAGGCGTGGTTAGTTCCTTTTCAATTTTAGTAAAAAATGCACCCCAATATTTTTCTGAAGGTTTTCAGACCTTAAGGGGCTGGCTTGAAAGTTTTCAACGATGGTTACCTCCTGAAATGCAGCAGGCAGGGGGGAGTTTTCAGGATGTAGGTACAATATTGGGCAATGCTATGCGAAGTGCCTTCGGAAAGGGACTTTCGTACGTATCTGGCAGTTTTGGCTTAATCCTCGGTTTTGTTGCCTTGCCTGTGTTTCTTTTCTATATCCTAAAGGACTGGGAAAAGCTAGTCAGCGGCTTCTATTCAGCTTTCTCACCACAGATGGCTGAGCATGTCAGGGGTGTTGTCGCGGTCATAGACAAGGTGCTAGGTAGATGGATTCGTGCCCAGCTAGTGCTTTCTGCCGTCGTGGCTGTTTTGAGCTTTATTGGTTTAGCTGCTTTGGGGATAACACTCGCCCCAGCGCTCGCCGCTCTTCAGGGGCTAATGGAGTTTGTTCCCATATTAGGACCGTGGATTGGTGGTGCTGTCGGTGTGATTGTCACGCTGGCGATAGCACCGGAGAAGGTAATTTGGGTAGCTGTTGTCTATCTTGCTGTACAACTGCTAGAGAATATATTTCTTGTACCCAGAATCCATGGAGGTTATCTAAAGATACACCCGGCCATGATTCTGGTTCTACTTCCCTTGGGGGCTTATATTGCCGGCTTGTGGGGCATAATACTTGTTGTACCGTTGACAGCCACCGTCGTAGAGATTTACAAATATGTGCGCCAGAGCCTGATGGCGCAAGAAATACAGAAAGCCTCTGAATAATTGGCTTTTTCGAATTGGATAAGCAACTATTGCTTAGCTAAAGAGTACTCTTCCTGTTGCTTTGCCAGCGCATTATGGAGATATTGGCCGGTGAATGACGTATCTATTCTTGCTACCTCTTCGGGTGTGCCGGTGGCTATAACATAACCACCTTCGTCACCAGCTCCGGGCCCTAGGTCTATGATATGGTCGGCGTTCTTCATCACGTCTACGTGATGTTCAATGATGACTACCGTATTGCCGACATCTACCAGCCGTTGAAGCACCTGAAGCAGGCAGGCTATGTCGGGGAAAGACAGGCCTGTAGTCGGTTCGTCGAGAATGTAAAGGGTCTTGCCCGTAGAGCGGCGAGATAACTCCGTAGCTAGTTTTACCCGCTGAGCCTCACCGCCGGATAGAGTTGGGGCTGGCTGCCCCAGGCGTACGTAGCTCAAACCGACATCACGCAGTGTCTCCAGTTTATTTCTCACTTTAGGGAAGTGTTTAAAGAAGGTTAAAGCCTCATCCACGCTCATATCCAGAATGTCAGCTATGTTCTTGCCTTTGAAATAAATCTCCATAGCCTCGCGATTGTAACGCTTGCCTTTGCATACCTCACATGGCACTGTAACATCGGGAAGAAACTGCATCTCTATCTGAATATAGCCTTCGCCCTGACAGGCTTCGCAGCGACCGCCGCGGACGTTAAAAGAAAAACGCCCCGGCCGGTAGCCGCGCATACGGGCTTCGGGTACCGTGGCAAATAGTTCACGAATAGGGGTAAAGGTGCCGGTATAGGTAGCCGGGTTACTGCGTGGTGTACGGCCGATAGGTGATTGGTCAATGTTGATGACCTTATCGATATGCTCAATGCCGATAATATCGTCACATTTTCCAGGCCTATCCTTGGCTCTGTAGAATATTTGAGCCAGTTTCTTGTACAACACCTCGTTGATAAGTGTGCTCTTGCCGCTGCCTGATACACCGCTGATGCAGACGAACATGCCCAGAGGTATCGGGACATCAATAATTTTCAGGTTGTTTTCGCGTGCCCCCTTGATTATCAATTCTTTGCCTGAACCGGGGCGGCGACTTTGCGGCAAAGGGATTTGTTTGGCTCTGCTGAGGTATTGTCCGGTTATTGATTCTGGGCATTGCATGACATCTATCAGGGTTCCAGTAGCTACAATCTGCCCGCCATGTTCTCCGGCTCCGGGCCCCATGTCAATAATGTGGTCAGCCGCTCGCATCATGGCTTCATCATGCTCAACTATGAGGACCGTATTGCCGAGGTCTCGTAGTCGCTTCATTGTTCCAACAAGGAGATGAATGTCAGCCGGATGCAGACCAATAGTAGGCTCATCGCAAATGTAGAGGACTCCCATGAGGCCGCTGCCGATTTGAGTAGCCAGGCGGATTCTCTGAGCTTCGCCACCGCTCAAGGTCGCCGAGGGACGGCCTAAGGTCAGGTAGCCAAGCCCGATGTCTATAAGAAAGCCGAGGCGGGTGCTTATCTCCTTTAGTATCTGTTGGGCTATCTTTAGCTCGTGTGGTGTTAAACGGGGCTCGACTTGGTCATTGAGAAGACGCATCCAGCGCAATGCTTCCGAGGCAGATAATTCGGTAACGTCGATTATATTTAGTCCATCTATCGTAATAGCCAGAGATTCGGGCTTAAGACGCTTTCCGTGACAGACGGGGCATGGAGAAGAAACCATATATCGTTCAATGTCAGCGCGGGTATTGCTAGATTCGGTGTCGCGATAAATCCGTTGCAGATATGGGATGGCACCTTCGTATCCGGTAAAGTATTCCCTGACCCGACCGTAGCGGTTACGGTATTTAACCAGTTCTCCATCCTCGCCGTACAGGACGAGGCTGAGGTGCTCTTTGTTGAGCTTATTCACTGCGGTGCTAAGTGAAAAATCGTAGCGGCGGGCTAAATCCTGAAGTTCGCCGGCATGCCAGGCAAACCATCCCCAGGAATGGATAGCACCCTGGGCTAAACTTAGGTCCTTGTTGGGTATAAGCAAGTCCGGGTCTATCTCCAACTTTACGCCAAGTCCACTGCATGCCGGACAGGCTCCGTGTGGGCTATTAAAGCTAAAGGTTCGTGGTGCGATTTCACCGAGGCTCATGCCGCAAATGACGCAGGCGAAGTGCTCGGAAAATAGTAGTTCATCTCCATCTGTGATTGAAACGAGAACGACTCCGGCCCCAAGCTTCAGCGCCGTTTCCACTGAGTCGGCAATGCGGCTTTTTTCAGCTTCGCCTATCTGGAGCCGGTCAATCACAGCTTCAATTGTGTGCTTTTTGTTCTTATCCAGTTCGAACTCTTCGGAGAGGTCGCGGATACGTTGGTCTACACGAACCCGGACAAACCCTGACTTGCGGAGGTCGTCGAAAACGGACAGGTATTCACCTTTCCGGTCTCTGATTAATGGTGCTAGAATCATTATTCTGCTACCAGTTGGTATTTCTTGTACTGCGTCCACGATTTGTTGCACTGTTTGTCGACAGATTTCACGACCGCATTTAGGGCAGTGAGGATGACCCACCCGGGCGAAAAGAAGTCGTAAATAGTCATAAATCTCCGTCATCGTGCCTACAGTGGAGCGTGGGTTGTGAGACGGTCCTTTTTGGTCGATTGAGATAGCCGGGCTTAATCCTTCGATGTAATCGACGTCGGGCTTTTCCATGCGCCCTAAGAACTGTCGCGCATAGGCAGACAGCGATTCCACA
The DNA here is from genome assembly GCA_049694415.1 of Dehalococcoidia bacterium. Classification (GTDB taxonomy): domain Bacteria; phylum Chloroflexota; class Dehalococcoidia; order GIF9; family UBA5629; genus 9FT-COMBO-48-23. Next base: position 1,178 of record JBAVQV010000068.1, on the reverse strand, counting down.
TAGCGGCGCTGCCCTTCAGCGTATATGGTATCGAAAGCCAGAGAGCTCTTACCTGAGCCGGAAACGCCGGTGATGACCACCAGCTTATCACGAGGTATAGCTATGTCTATATTCTTGAGGTTATGCTCGCGAGCACCTTTCACAATTATTTTGTCTAAAGGCATACTATGTCCTTCCGGTATAAATTGACTATTTATTTTAGCACTACATCCGCCGAAATCCTAAATCCGAAGTTCTAAGCTCCAAACAAATTCAAAACCCTAAATACTAATGACCAAAACTGTTTTCAAACTTGGAGAATCAGAATTTTGGTATTGTTTAGGAATTAGTATTCAGTATTCAGGATTTCCCAATCGGGTTGCTTACAGGAGGCTAAAGACTGTCACTACCTCTTTGTTCTGCCGACGAGGTCAATCTAATTCTTATTTTTCTCTTAATGATTATTGCCTAATAATACATTATCAATAGGATGAAGGGTGGTTACTGCCGCGGACACGATTGCAGTGTACGCGCCGATCTACTCAAGGAGGTTTTCCTAAGATGCCGTTTCAGGGGGCAGCTTCTCGGGGGCAACAACCTCTCTGGCAGCGACATCTACTTGCGGCATACCGTCGGTATAGTGAGGTGCAGGTGGTTCCAGGTCCTGTCCTGGAGCATAGATTCTCTCTTCAGTCGCAGTGTTCATCCGGCTGTAAACTATTTCTACGCTACCTTCGTGGGTTTCTTTATGACCACGAGGTAACCAGCAGCTCAGGATTTCCCACTCCTGGAATATATCACGCGCCCACATTATGGCTATGCCAGGCATACCTTCGGCTGTCTTTTTATCAGCTGTTTTTGACAGTGTCGCAGTCCTGGTTTCTAATTGTCTCCAATTGCTTACGACTACTCTCAAAGCCCTCTTCGAGGTGAAGTTGCATGTCGTGGTTTCTTCTTCAGGTGGAACTGCTGCTTCGGCTGTGGCCGGTGATATTGATTCCGGTGCTGGCAGTCTTTTATCTGCCCCAACCGTTTGGACTCCGGGCAGTTCTTTGGGCGCTGTTGTAGACTTTATTTCATTCTCGTATATCTGGAGAAGCTCGCCGAATTTCTCCATGAGCTGCTCTCTAGTTGTCCCCGGACCTAGTTTTGGCTTATCTCCACCTATCATTACCACTGTGGTTTGAGGTGGTTGTATC
>JBAVQV010000067.1:0-32014 GCA_049694415.1 Dehalococcoidia bacterium | reverse complement strand
CTTGGATGAAGGCTAACCAGTAGTCGGTGCCAGAAGTGACTGCCGTTGAGGGAAAGGCGATGGTGTTCCATCCGGCAACACAGGCTTGAGAGGTATTGACCGCATTAAGCAAGGCGCCTGGTTCGCCACCGTTATTCTCGTACATGCCGATTTTGACGTTGCTAGCACCGCCGCAGTAGATTTTTATCTCTGTAACTGCGCCGGTGGCCTCGGCGGTGAATTTAGAAAGGCAGAAATAATCGGGTGCTTCGGTAGTATCAGCCGACACACTGCCTGAGCCAATCAGCTTCTGCGGCCCACCAGATGTAGGGGTCAAATTAGTGGCAAAGGTGGCAGTGACCGTCTTGTTGCCATCCACGGCGATGGTAACAGGGTTGGCACTACCGGTAAGGTCGCCGCTCCAACCGCTGAATGACGAGCCGGGATCGGCTGTCGCCGTCAATTGTACTGGAGTGCCAGATGGATAGGTAGCCTGGTTAGGAACCTTGGCCACTCTGCCACTGCTGTTAACGTCGACCGCCAGAGTGTACTGATTTTGCGTGAAGCTGGCACTTATCGTATGGTTAGCAGTAACGTTGGTAAAGTTATAGCTGGCTACTGCTCCCACCGAGGCTCCATCAACCAGTACGTCGGCAACATGGTAGCCAGCATCTGGGGTGATGGTGTAGGTCTGGTTACCACCCTGATTAATTACTACATTGCCGGAAGGAGATATGGAGCAGTTAGCACCGGCACTGGCGGTGATGGTGTAGGTATCACTTAGTGTAGTGGCAGGTTGGGATATTGGCGCCTGCCATGTAGCCATATTCGCCATTAAGGTATCTGTGTTTGCTATCGGATTTCCGGAAGTATCAAAGAAAGAGTTGTTTGCAATGTTACATCTATTCGCGGGAGCGAGACACAAGACAGAAACATTTGTAGCTAAGCACGCATCTATCACAGCTTTGGTTACCTGGGTTGCTTGTGGAGGATTGCGGTTAGGGCTGCTCATTTCCAGTAGCCATGTCTGCCTACCGTTACCTTTCTGCTTGGCCCAACTCTGCATAGCCTGTAATTTGGCTGTGAAGACTGACGAACTATCTTCATAAGCGTCGAAGCAAGGAACTGCAGAAAAGGGAAGTATGACATTTTGCAGATTTATTCTGCTTTGCGAATATTGGTCATCTAGCAATTTACTAACTATCGGGAGATCGGTATTGGCCTTTATGATACTCGTAGCCATTGCAAAATAATTGGCGCAAGATTCTGGCGTATACATCTGATTTGGGAAAATGTCACCAAAGGTACCGCCATCCATCTCACACTCAAAACAGATAATAACAACGTTGGGATAAGAAGTTACCTTATTAACCCATTTCGGCAAAGCCTGGCTGACCGTTTCAGAGCCAAGAGAGAAATCAACAGGGTCTAAATCTCCCATATTTGGAGAAAAGTTATTAGTATTCCATTTGAATTGCTCTTGTGCTATAATCAAAAGTTTATTGTTATAAGCCAGTGTCAGAATCCCGTCAAGGTCAGCCTCTTGATTGTATCCAGTGTAGGCGAGGTTAAGATGAACCAGCCTCACGCCTTTTGAAGCCATATATGCAAACTCTTTTTGGTAGAGTGTTTGATTAGCACTATCCCAGAAGTGGTCGCCAGCCGAAAAGTCAGCTTCCAACCAATCTTCAAAACCGACCAGGCGTTTCTTAACCCCGTTCAATATGAAGAACCCATCGCTATCTATCTGGACATGTTCAGTACTGCCATCGGCCCAGGTAATTACCCTGTCGAACAGGTAGCCTTCTTCATCGGCATGAGCCGCTTGTGGAACTGCAAACCCTGAGGCAGAGAAGACGGAAACAAGGCATAATACGGCACAGAGCCATTTCTTTATAATCGAAGCTTTTAAGCGGTTGCTTCTGAGACCGGCTGTTGCCTTGTCTCTGACCTCTGGCAGTCTGTTGACTCTTGTGCTATTATGGAAAATAGACACGGGGGTGACCCTCCTGTGTTCGGCTCTGCCAGCAAGCCCGTCAAGCCCTGGCAGAGTCTTTTTGACTACTTTATCTATCTTTAAGTATCCTTCATTTCAACAGCCATTGTAATAGTCCATTAGTACCTTTTTAATATAGTAAAAGGTACTATATCCAGCAAAGGCATTTTTCAGATGGGACTATTTGGCTATACCATTTGGTCCCTTTGGGGGATAGCCTGCTGAGCTGGAGTAAGCTAGAATTACTATCAGATGACTCAGAGTAGTTTAAGGCAGGTATAGATACATGACATCTGTTAATCGGTCAGAAACCATGCTGACAGCCAGCGAGTTAGCTAACCTTCTCAACGTGCATATCAATACGGTGAGACGGTGGAGTAATCGGGGAATACTCAAGGTATATCGCATCGGTCCACGAGGCGACCGAAGATTCAGCAAGGAGGACATAGATAGCTTCCTTGCCGAGAACCCGGAAGTTAAATACAGGAATGGTAAGGTTCCGGTACGATAAGGCAGGTTGACAGTTGGAGTTGTGTATGTATACTAGTATCGCAAAAATAGTAGTATGTTCTAGTTATAGTTGTTAAGAAGGTATAGAAATGGTTTTTTTTGCTCACATCGGGATTACGCTAGGTGCTGCTGTACTATTGTGCGATGCCCCATCGTGGAGCTACTCTCGTCGCAAACTACCACAGCCTTGCGAAGCTACCAGCACGACTTCATTTTCGCAACCTGACTGTGCTCCCGACGGCGCTAATAACAATCCATCGTGGTTCAATTCGCTTGCCAGACAAATAGACTACAGGCTGATAATTGTGGGCGCGATATTGCCTGACATTATCGATAAACCTTTAGGGACGTTTTTGTTCAGGAACTTTTTCAGCAGCGGGCGGATATTCTGTCATACCCTGCTCTTTCTGGTCATCCTTAGTTCAATAGCGGTGTACCTTTTCAAAAGGCGGGGACAAACCTGGCTGATTGCCCTGTCTTTTGGTACTTTAATACATCTCATCCTTGACGGCATGTGGCTTACTCCCAGAACCCTCCTCTGGCCCGCTTACGGCTGGGCTTTTGAAAGAACTGACCTCAGCAACTGGCTGCAAAATATACTCTATGCCCTGCGGACCAATCCCTCTGTATATCTACCCGAACTGGTAGGGGCTATCATACTCTTAGGCTTTTTTGTACAGTTGGCACGCAAGCAAAAACTCCTGTTATTTATCAAAAAAGGGACGATTCAAAGTTGAGGGAGGCTGAATGAACATTTTAGTTACCGGCGCTGCTGGTTATATAGGAGGTATCGTTGCACAGGAACTAATCAAAGAGGCAAACTCGGAACTAGCCAAAGCGGAACGCGGATGGAAATCTGAGTATGGGGAGTTTGAGACCGTTGAGAAAGATTAGTATCATAATACCTGCCTTAAACGAAGAGGAAACGATAGAAAAGGTAATTTCGGAGATACCTCGAGATGAGCTGGAGACGGCGGGATTTGAAGTCCAGATTTTGGTAGTGGATAATAGCTCGGACGATAGAACAGGAGAACTAGCAATGAGAGCGGGGGCAGAGGTTATCCTCGAACCTAAAAAGGGGAAGGGGAGGGCAGTCAGGACTGCACTGAAATCAGTAGAGGCTGACTTTGTCTTTATGCTTGATGCCGACTGGACATATCCGCCTAGCTATATTCCTGAAATGCTCAAGCTGCTAAACGGCAGTGATGTTGTCATCGGATCACGGCTAGATGGTCAGCTAGAAAATGGCAGTATGAGCGGGCTTAACTTAGTCGGCAATAGACTCCTTAGCCTGATGGCCTCAGTGCTTTACAATAAAAAGATAAGCGATGTCTGCACTGGCTACTGGGGATTTAAGGGTGAAGTGGTGAGGGCGCTGAATCTTAGGGCCAGCGGCTTTGAATTAGAGGCAGAACTGTTCACCTGCCTAGCAAAAAAAGGTTGCTCTATGGCTGAGCTATCTATTCACTATCGGAAACGTGCCACCTGCCCAAAACTCAACATCATAAGAGATGGCATCAAAATTGGCTGGACGTTGATAACTAGAAGGTTCACCATATAACTCTGATAAGAATTACAGTGAGGATTAGCCGTATCGTCGAGTTGAGTCAGAGAAGATGGCATTGACAGAGGACCCTTGAACAAATGAAAAGAGTGGCTGTTGTAGGAATAGGTAAAATGGGAATGCTCCATGCTTCGCTACTTAATACCCTCCCAGATGTTCAACTTGTGGCATTGTGTGAGAAGAGTTTTGTAATCCGCAGATTTTGTAAAAAGATTCTTGAATACATTAGTGTAGTGAGCAATGTGAAAGAGCTATCCGGTTTGGGGCTAGATGCAGTTTATGTTACAACGCCTATCGCCTCCCACTTTCCTATTATTAAGGCGATATACACTGAAGGGATCGCTCGTAATATCTTTGTCGAAAAACCTTTAGCCTCCAGTTATGCTGAGGCAAACGAGCTTTGTGATCTGGCAAAGAGATACGGCGGCGTCAACATGGTAGGCTATAGCCGTAGATTTGCCGTCACGTTCGGAAAGGCTAAGGAAATTCTAGATGAAGGAATCTTAGGAGAACCGATTTTCTTTGAAGGATATGCCTATTCGTCCGACTTCTTTGAAGTCAAAGTAGGTTCGCAAAGGTTGGCAAGAGGGGGTGTCCTAAGGGACTTAGGATGCCATGCGGTAGACCTGGCACTTTGGTTTTTCGGCGAGTTAGAGACCGAAATGGCTAAGTTCGAGTCAGGGACTGTTGGCTCTGAGGACTCAGTCTATTTCCGGGTTAAAGCACCCGATGGTTTGGCTGGAGAATTGAGAACCTCATGGAGCATGAAGAACTATCGCATGCCTGAAATTGGGCTGATCATAAAGGGTTCTAAAGGAATGTTGAGGGTAAATGATGATAAAGTTGAGTTAAGATTGGATAATGGGAAGTCGCGCACATGGCATAAGCATGACCTTGATGATAACGTATTTTTCTTCCTAGGAGGAACTGAGTATTTGCGTGAGGACGAGCTTTTCATTAGATCAATATTTAGCGGTTGCAATGCTGAGCCAAGTTTCCAGAGAGCTCTCAAAATCGAACAAATTATCGAGCAGGTGAAAAATAAGGTAGGTAAAAATGAGCACAGTGAAATTGCTGCTTGTCGGGGATAATCCTTTTCATGGAATAAGCCACCTCTCGCAGGAGAGAGCCACATCAAGAGGAGAGGATTTAGCCAATCCAAGCTATACCGCTGACTTAGTGATGGCTTCTGCTGAGAATGGCGCCGATGGCTTTATGTTTACTGTAAGTGAAATTACCCTCTCAATACTTGAGAGGCTTAGCAAGAGGGAAGGCTGCAATCCATTGCAACTCTATGCTATTGTTCCATATGCATATGAATTCGTTAGGTTAGCCACCTCCGCTGGTGGAGTTCCAGGCTTAGCTAAGGAATTGGCAAAACAGATAATTCTTTCAAAAAATCTAAAAAGCATTATGTTCGGCATGGAAGGAGTCCTAGGAACCAGCCCATCAGCACTGATGAAGACTTACCTTGTCTACGAAATCTATAGATTAAAATCTGCGGTTGGAAGGAAAGCAATTCTCTCTTCATTATTACTGCACGAAATTGTTACAGATATGGCACTAGCTCTCAACCTGGAATGGCTATTCAAAACGCATATACAGTATATGATAGATTTGGGTATAAAGCCCGGCTTCGAAACACGTAACTTCTCGTATCTGGTGAAACGGTTTGAGGAGTGGGAAATAGACTTCCACCAAGTAGTGATCGCCGCCCCATTTAATCGCCTGGCGTTTCAGATGTGCCCCTCCAAGGAAGAAAGCGAAAGGGCATTGGCAAAAACCTCTGAAGCTGAGGTGATAGCATTCAGCATCTTGGCGGCAGGACGTCTCCAGCTTCCGGAGGCAATAGAATATGTTGCAAATCTGCCCAATCTGACAGGGGTCGCCGTAGGGGTGTCAAAGAAAAGTCATACTTACGAGACATTCAAGCTCCTTAAGGAGAGGTTGAAGAATTAAGCGTACCCTTGACAAAAAGAGATTTTCTAAAGCTGAATTAGCGTCCTTATTGCGTCAAGGCTAAAAGTAGAGTAGAGCCATAGAGGAGGAAGCAATGAAAATCGGTTGGATAGGTTCCAGGGGTATACCAGTGAAGTATGGTGGAAGTGAAGTATTTACAGAGGAGATATCGAAGAAGTTAACAGAGATGGGGTTCAAGATATATGTTACTTGCGAATCAAAAAGATTTTACCAAGATGAATATAACGGCGTGATCAGGCTCCATACTCCATCTATCGAGGATAAGACCATTACTGTGCCTTCTATAAATGATGTGATTGCAACTCTTTACCTTCTCCTAAAATGTCCAGATATTAAGTTTATCTACTACATGAATCCGGATGCTGCTTTGGGGGCAGCTATTTCCAAAATATTTAGAAAAAAGGTAATCTTCAATACTGATGGTATTGAGTGGAAACGGCCAGCTCTCAGGAGAAAATATTTTTCCGTTGTCTGGAAGGTTGTTTCTTTTATTGCTACAGGGTACGAAAAATGGATGGAGTGGATGGCTGTCAGATTATCTGATGTTGTTATCGCAGATTCGCGAGCAATAAAGATTTATCTTGAGCAGAAGTACAAGGCCAGGAATGTGGTATATATACCCCCTGGCGCCAGAGAACTAATTAACTCGGATATCCCTGCCGAAAGAGAACAGGAAATTCTAAAGGATTTCGGCCTATCTACAGGACAATATTATTTAACCGTGAGTAGAATAGTTGCTGAGAACAATATTCATAGGGAGATAGAGGGCTTCAAGAGATCTAAATCAGATAAAAAACTTGTCATCATAGGCAACTTCAATGAGAAAGATAGATATAACAAGTACCTGCTGAAATTGCGAGACGGCGACCCTAAAATAGCCTTTTTGGACGCAATATATGATAAAGAAATGTTAGGCGTCCTCAGAAAGAATTGCTATGCTTATATACATGCCTACCAAGTAGGTGGCACTAATCCTTCGCTGCTGGAGCAAATGTTGTTCCAGAAGCCTATAATAGCCTATGATGTTCCTTTCTCTAGAGAAGTCTTACAAGGCGGCGGAATATATTTCCGGGATGAGGATGGTTTGGCAAGCACCATTGAACTGCTTGAGAAGGGGGAAGTCGACCTGAAGAAAATCGCAGACTGGCAAGCCAAGAGGATAGAGGAAGAATACAATTGGGATTATGTTGCTAAGAGTTACGATACATTGTTTAAAAGGATGGCAAGCTGATATCATCCAATTACGTGTGGCGGTCAAAGAAGAGGACTCTAACTTCCTTATGAAAATATTGCAGGTTATCCCATTTTTCTATCCAGTGGTTACTGGTGGTGTCACCTATACCGTTAATCTCAGCCAGAATCTAATCCGGAGGGGGCACCAGGCAGACATAATGACTATTAACACTGAGAACGCGGAGAGAGAGGGGATTATCGCGGGAAATATCAGGGTCTACAGGTGTGCATTGGACTTTAGCTGGGGAAAGGCAGCCATTTCGTCCGAATTATATAGGAAGTTATGCCAAGCAAAAGGTTACGATGTCTATCATATTCACATACCGTTTGCTCTTGGGCTTGAAGCAGCGATTATTGCGTCAAAAGCGAACCATATTCCGCTGGTAGCAACCCACCACGGAGAAATGCAAACGGGAGACCGCGTTAACTCAATGGCGGCAAGGATGTACAACAACTTGACACGGTATGTAACCCTCGGATGGGTTGATCGGCTGATATTTTTGACCAAAAGCTATAGCGAGTCTTTACCGATGAGCACTCGCACTCGAAATAAGATTAGCATCGTAAGAATGGGCATCGATGTCAACAGTTTTTCGCCTGCAAATGACGGCTCAGGTCTCAGACAACAATATGGATTTGATAAAGATACTAGAGTGGTACTATTTGTGGGGGCCTTGGATAAAGATCACCGACCTAAGAATGTCGATTACTTAATCAGAGCAATTCGGCAGGTTAAAAGCAAAAATGGTCATACTAAGCTGGTCATTATAGGAGGGGGGGGGCTTATCCCCGAATTTGAAAAACTAGCCTCAGATTTGGATATGAAGCAGGACATTCTCTTCACCGGGTCAGTCCCCTATGAAAAATTGCCTACCTATTATGCCATGTGCGACATATTTGTATTGCCATCCAGCATTGAATCGTTTGGACTTGTCATCCAGGAAGCTATGGCATCCGGAAAACCCTGTATTGCATGCGACCTGCCGGGAATAAAAGATAGTATAATAAATGAAAAAATGGGACTGAAGGTGCCCCCGAAAAACGAAGAGGCGTTGGCCAACGCCATATTACATCTTCTGGCAAATGACAATCTTAGATTGGAAATGGGAATGAAAGCAAGAGAATACGTGGAAGAATTTTCTATCGCAAAGTTCATCGATAAGATGGAGGGGATATATACTGAAGTCACAAAATAGCTGCCATTGATCTGGTACCAATTAGAAACGAAATAGCGCACAATGCCCAAACGGAGGTCGCAAGTTACTCCTGGCAGAAGTGTGCTCAGGAGATGGAAGCAGTCTACAAGGAGGTAGTTACATAATCAGACCCTGTCTTATGGATATCCACCAACCTCGCTTGACGAAGAGATATGGAAAGATTCGAGAGGGTGGCTGCAAGAGTAAATCATTGGTCATTGGAGGGTTAAACCGTCCTAACGCTGTGCTAATTGACCATTCTGCCTGTTAATGACCGGCACCTCGTTTGTAGCAGGACAAGATTTTGTCGATGATTGATAACCCCATCAATATGAATGATTGGGAAATTAAGAAGTTCCTAATCATAATCCTGGCTTTACACGTGGCCATGCTGACGTTGGTGGGGCTTAGCGCTGTGGGCTTTGATATCCCCGTCCTCAGGCAAATCGTTGGCTTTATCTACCTCACATTTCTCCCTGGCATCATCATCCTTCGCCTCCTCAGACTGCACAATCTGGGCACGATAAAAACGTTATTGTACTCCGTTGGGTTAAGCCTTGCTTCCAACATGTTCCTCGGATTCTTGGTAAACATGCTGTATCCACTGATTGGCATCTCGAAGCCGATTTCAACTCTGCCTCTAATAATTACCTGGACAGTTGTCCTGGGTCTGCTGTCCTTCATCGCCTACAGGACAGACAAGGGTTTTTTCACCACCACCCATTTCAAGGTGGGTGACCTCTTGTCACCTCCCGTGCTATTGTTGATTCTACTGCCCATATTAGCCGTCCTAGGGACACAACTGGTCAACTTCTATCAGACCAATACCGTGTTGATGATATTGATATGCCTGATTGGGTTGGTGGCTGTGCTGGCCATGCTTACCAAATTCATCCCCGAAAGACTTTATCCTCTAGCAATATATGGCGTCGCTCTGGCGCTTTTGTGGCATTTTTCATTAGTGTCGCAGTACCTCGTACAATTTGACTCGTTTCTCGAGTATCATTTCTTTGGTTTGGTAACTGGCTCCGGACATTGGGACTGGGCAATAGCGCACAATTACAATTCAATGCTGTCTATCACAATATTGCCAGCGACATTTTCCCAGTTGCTGGGTATGTCGGGGACGGCACTATTCAAGGTTATCTACCCGATTTGGTATGCATTGGTACCATTGGGCTTGTACAGTGTGTATAGTAAACAATTTAGCAGCAAGCAGGCTTTCCTGGCAGCGTTTTTCTTCATGTCAATTCAGGTCTACTATCTCATGATACCTTCCATTAATAGACAAATGGTAGCCGAGCTTTTTTGTGTGCTGCTGATAATACTGATCATGGATAGAGAAACCACCGGCAACAAGAAGCCGCTGTTTGTGATATTCATAGTCAGCCTGGTGGTTTCCCACTATTCATTGTCTTACCTATATATATGTTTCTTTCTTCTCAGCCTGATTATATTGCATTTGCTTAGGGAGAAAAGCCTTCATATAACAAGTTATTCTGTCGCGCTATTCATTGTCATTTGCCTGGCATGGTACATGTATATATCAAGCTCATCACCTCTTGAAACCATATTAAATACCGGAAAACACATTTACCAGACTTTCTCTATAGAGTTTCTAAACCCTTTCAGCCGTGATCTTTCATACATCTTGATGAGACCCACACGCGATACAGTGCACCTGGCCAACAAACTCTTGTGGTACCTAATAGTGCTCTTCATGGCTGTGGGTGTCACGAAACTTGTCTCAAACTTGCGGCGAAGGGAAGTCAACAAGGAGTATGCGACAATGGCGGTCGGTAACTACTTTTTGCTCGGTGCCTGTATCGCTATCCCGTTCTTGGCAAATTCTTTTGGATCGTCGAGGATGTTCCATATCGCCAGTCTAATCCTAGCCCCCTTCTGTGTTCTGGGTGCTGAAATTATCTTTGGCGGCTTTTCCCGTGCTATCCAGTTTATTAGACATTCGCCAAGCAGGCGGATAAGCTCGGCAGTTCCTGTAGCCGCTCTGCTCGTCCTATTCTTCCTGTTCAATACCACTCTTCCCTTTGAAATTGCCAACAGCTCAGCCGGCAGATCCTTTCCATTGAGCTTAGGACACATTAGAAGTGGCGATAAAGCCATTGAACTGGGGGAGAGAATTCAGGTCTGGAGTTCAAGCCCTACAGCACAGGAAGTCTCCAGCGCTGAATGGTTGGATAGCTTCAGAAATGAGAAGCGGCCCATTTATGCCACGTACTGGCAGATGGGAGTGCCCACATTGGTTAGTTATGGCATGATACCACCCAAGCAAACATACAATCTGACCCCGCTGACAACGGTGAAAGACATAGGGGACAGTTATGTATACCTTGGTTATGTGAATGTGGTCCTTGGCTACGGCACAACCACAACCGCAGAAGGACAGCCTGATGTTCTTCTGGGTAATATCACTCACTGGGATATTTCGCAGATTACTCCATTACTGGACAGCTCTACGAAGGTGTATACTAATGGGGCAAGTGAGATTTATTGGTCACCCGAGTAAATGTTACGATCTCCATGCTATTTCCTCCTTTTAATTTAAGAATAAGGATTATTCAAAGTAAAAACGGCTCAGAGATATGGAGATGAAAACTTTAACTGCTGCTATAGCTAATCGCCTTGCGCTTTTAGATGTTTATGCTTTTTTACGAAAGAAAATTACTGGATCACTAGTAGCCATTGTATTGTATCATCAAGTATGCCCACCTGAAGCTACCTGGATTCCATATGCTATAAGTCCTCATAGTTTTGAAATGCAAATAGAGTATTTCTGTCGGAATTATGAACTCCTCTCACTTGACACATTAGCGACCTGTATTCAATCAGGGGAATCTTTACCGGAGAAGGCGGTGGTGATTACCTTTGACGATGGGCAGAAAGATGATTATCTTTATGCCTATCCCATACTGAAGAAATATCACGTCCCAGCCACCATTTTCCTAGTTACTGGTTACGTAGGCGCCGATAAGCTGTTTTGGTGGGACAGGATTTGGTATCCTATTCAACATACGACTGTCAAACAATTAACTCTGGGCGAACTGGGCAGTTACTGCTTACGGACACAACCTGATAGAGTTCATACTACGCTTAGAATTTCAGAAGCATTAAAGAAACTACCTGAGGATAAAAAGAATCTTCTGATTGAAAAGTTGGTCCAAACCTGCAGTGTGGATATACCCCCCGATTTAAGCAAGGAGCTTAGCCTATCGTGGGACGAAATAAGAGAGATGTCTAATGCCGGGATCGCTTTTGGTGCTCACACGGTCAACCATCCAATCTTGACGAATATACCGCTTGCACAGGCGCGGTGGGAAATCACGCAATCAAAAGAGGTTATTGAACGAAGACTAGGCAAAGAGGTCACCACGTTCGCTTATCCCAATGGAAACTTTGCTGACTTTAATACCGACATAGCAGAAGTAATCAAAGAAAGTGGGTTTAAGTGTGCTGTTACTGTTTCACCAATGAGACTAGTTAGCTCGAAAGATAATCCCTATACGCTAAGCAGGATTTGTCCGCTCGAAGATTTTAATAAATTTAAGATTATGCTTTGCGGACTGTGGGGTGATTTCAATACTATATTCAATAGAAAAGGTAACGATAATGAATAGTAAACCTTCTATATCAATCAGGTTATACGAAGAAGGTGATGATGGAGGGATCTTTGATCTCAACAGGGCAATCTATCCAGAAGACCAAACTGAACGCAGTGAGTGGATTAGAAAGTGGCACTGGCAGTTTGATGATAGCTCCGCAGGAAAAGGCAAGATATGGCTTGCGGAACATGGTTCTAAGATCGTCGGACAGTATCCACTTATTTTTACGAATGTTAAAATTCAGACCGAGACTCTTAGAGCGTCTCAAAATGTGGACCTCAAAGTGCATCCTGCGTATCGACACCAGGGTATATTCCCGCGTTTGGAAAAAAGAGCATTTAGTGAGATGGAAAAAGAGGGAATTCATATCACTGTGGGTTTTGCAAATGAATTATCACGCCTATACCATATAAAATCTGGTGGTTGGTTTGACATTAACACTCTGCAAGTATTTATTAACCCGCTCAATTGGGAGAATGCCCTGAATTTAAGGGTAGGAAATAGATTAATGCGAAAGGTGGTAGCAATGGGGGCTAAACTTCTATTGAACGGGATGTTCTATAGGACTGAAAATCCACCATTCATAAAAGGTCTAATTGTAAATCAGATTAATTCTTTTGATGAAAGATTTGATGAATTCTGGATCAGAGTTTCTAACCAATACAATATACTAGTTGTAAGAAATAAGGAATATCTCAATTGGAGGTATAGCACTCCGGGAGTTACATACACAATATTTTCAGCTGAAATTTCCGGCGAGGTTCATGGTTACCTGGTTATGAATTACAAAATTCGAAATAGTACAAAATTATGCAATATTTTCGATGCAATGGCGTGTTCAATAGAGATACTACATAATTTGGTTTTTAGGGCCATAGAAGTTTGCCGCCAGCAAAACGTAGATTTAATTAGATATAGTTTGATAGCCAATAAGGCCCATCACCAGGTTCTTAGAGATAATGGATTCATTCTTTTTCCTGTAATAAAAGGGGAGTTTTTTGTCGCTCACTCAAACTTACCTTCTATTTCTCAAGATTTCCTGAAAGACCCTGACAATTGGCTTGTTCAAATTGGAGATTCAGATAGTATCTAAATAAGATGCAGGGCCTTAATTAGTGTAGTAGTATTTCCCTTCGTGAATCCAGTCGGAGTAGCTTTCCTGACCTTTAGAATATTCCCCAGATTTCCCCTTTTACTGGATAGCTCTACGAAGGTGTACACTAATGGGGCAAGTGAGATTTACTGGGCACCCTGAATAAAAATCTCAGTCTTTCTGCTATTCCTCGTTTGATTCTCTGCCAATCGCCCTGCCAGATAAGCAATAGTAAAGTACCCACCAGGCTGAGCTGCAATATAAGGGGTAAAATAAACAATACTGGTGGACAATAGGTGCGATAAAGACGATAATAATACTTGTAGTACCCTGGCCCCATTTTCTTCTTTATCACCTCTTGGGTTTCAGGATACTGCGGCATTTTTGCCCTGCTGGCTCCCGCTTTGTGCCAGATTTTTGATTGTGGCACATAAACAATCTTGAACCCAGCTCGCTTGGCACGAGTGCAATAATCGTATTCCTCGACACCAAAGAAGAAGTAGGGGTCAAGAAACGATATCTTGTCTATCACCGCCTTCTTTAGCAGAAAGGAAGTCCCGAATACAAAGTCGCGTTCGGCTATGTCATCATATTGGCCAACATCTTCTTCCTCGCCGTATATGTCTATGTAGCCCAGCCACCATATTATCTTACCGCCGGCAGCTTGTATTCTGTTGGGGCGGCGGTAGTAATAGATCTTGGAGCCAGCAATCCCGATCGAGGCGTCGCTTTCAGCAACCTTGGCCAGCTCAGTTAAAAATTCACTGTCCACTACAGTATCATTGTTTAGTATTAACAGATAATCAGTTCCTTTCTCTATAGCATATCTCATGCCGATGTTATTTCCTTCAGCATATCCGTAGTTCTGGTCGTTTGCAATCACATGGATATAGTCGCCATATTTTGCCTTGAGGATTCTGACATCATCGCCGCTTGACGCGTTATCAACTACGATAACTTCATAATTAGGGTAGGTTATCTTCTTGAGGGATTCGAGGCATTCTGCGGTGTCCTCAAATCCGTTCCAGTTAAGGAGTATGATTGAGATTTTTGGCTGCTTCATTCTTTCTGTTCCCCCACAAGAAACGTGCAACCCAAGTCCTTCACGTTCGAGTCAGTATATCACAAATCAGTAACAAAGAAAAACGTAGCCAGGGTTCTACGCACCATATAGCTAATTATTAGTTTCACCTTCATATTGAATCAGGCTCCCCTTTCTGCTTTTAGGTTTACTAAATTTCTCCTTGTCTATTTAGATTCTCTTCGTTTATTAACCACTGCCACGAGGTCTGCCACCTCGGAGCGCAGGGCAAGCCCGGTAACCAGCAAGAAAAAGCCGACATAGATTAGCATCTGAGCAACAAACCAGTCAGTCAGGAACGAAGAAAGCCAGAAGGCAGCAAAATAGCAAACCATGATTAGCAGACTTCTCCATGGCTCTTTTTTATTCGCTCCTGTTGTAGATTTCAAGCTCAGCTCATTTGCAATATACCATACACCAAAGCTTAAAAGTATAGCTATAGCCACGCTCTCCAGTGTACCCATGACTTTTATAGCCAGAAGCACCAGTAATACCGTGATAACCAGCGCCGTTATTCCCCAGAGGAAGTACTGGCGCTGCTTGCGATATACCTTGTAATAGTTGACATGCAGGATTTGAATCAGGCTGCCGAAGCCTATCGAGCATAATAAGATTTGCATCACAGGCAGGCTGGAAACATAGTGAGGCAGATAATACTCAATTAGCCTGGCGAGTGGAAAGTAGCCAGCTAGAAGAACTGCCCAAGCGAGAATTATAGCACTCTCCCCTAACCGGTAGGCTCTATTTTGCAGAGCAGGTGTAGCAACGGATATATGAGGGAAAAAGACCTCAGCCACTGCTCTAACAAAGATATAAACTGCCACGACTACTGCCTGCGCGAAGGCATAAATGGCGAACTGCTCTATGTTAAAGAAAGAGCTGACCATCAGCCTATCGGTAGTGAGGAGGAGGACAGCGATAAAATTACCGAATAGCACGAAGATGCCAATATTGATGTTTTCTTTGCCATAAGCCCATAACCGAGGGATAGTGGGTTTCTCACCCCAAAGATATTTACGAAACCAGAAAGCGAAGGTGAATAAAGCGAGCATGACGGCTATCAAATTGGCGATGACTACATAACGGTAGCTTAAATAGCCGACTATAAAAAGAAGGATAATGATTATTAGAAAAGTCAATCCCCTGCCCACATTTATTGCAGTCACCAGCCCGAATTTCCTGACCGCCTGTGCGGTGAACGCGAAGAAGGTCGCCAAATTCATGATAAAGGCGTACGCCAGTACCATTAGCCATAGCCACTGGACAGGAGGGTGTATGAGAAAGTAGAGGAGCAAAGCCAGCGGGACGATAACCACAACTTGCTCCAAAATGAGAAATCTAAACGCTGTTCGAATCTCATCGCCCACCCGGGCAAGTTCTTTGCCTGCCCAGCGCATCAAAATGCCATCTATGAAGCCGAGATGTAAGAGGCCAACATAGGTGCTGTAGAGTATGAATAATTGCCAATAGCCATAATCTTCTACAGAGAGATATTTTGCAATCACGAAGACCTGAATGAAGCCAAAAAGGAGGAGAAGTCCATTACCCAAGGAATATATTAAGATGTCTTTGCCGAAGGCATGAACCTTAAACTGCCCGTTAGCCTCCGATTGTTTTTGGTCCATATCTTGTTAGTTGTGGCTAAGATATAGTAACGCTTAAATGAAGACCTTTTCTTCCTGCTGGGCCCCCTGCTGAAACCTGTGTAATGCCAGAGGAGATATATCTGGTAATAGTGAATCTGCTGCCAATATAAGCTGAGCCATAGCCCTACCCACCGCTGGCGAATGCATGAAGCCATGACCACTGAAGCCGCAGGCCAAATATAGTCCCTCTATTTCTGGTACTGTGCCAAGTATAGCGTTGGTATCAGGTGTATCTTCATGAAGGCCAGCTTGCCCTCTTACAATGCCGAGATCGAGGAGCAAAGGAAGACGGCGTGTGGCGAATTCACATATCGTTTGCAAAAAACTCCAGTCCACAGAAGTATCATAACTATCGCTCTCATTCGGATTCCGCATCCCAAAAATGAGACCTGGCCCCTCACGTCGAAACCAGAAGCCAGTATGAAAATCAATAAGCAGAGGTGATCTCTTGTTAATTTCATTGGAAGGCGCGGTAACAAAAATATGCCGTTTGTGAGGGTGAACCGGTATATCCAGCTGAACCATAGCACCAACAGGAGCGGAATATGCGCCTGCCGCAATGCACACTGCATCAGCGAAAAACTCTCCATCACTCGTTGTCACACACTGTACTCGTCCCGTTTTTGTTTTTATGCCAACAACTTCAGTCTGCTCAAGAATTTTCACGCCCATTCTCTTTGCAGCAGAAGCAAAGCCCTGGACAACTGAATAGGGGTCGGCATAGCCATCAGTCGGGCAGAAAGTGGCTGACAAAACATCTTTTACGTTTAACTGTGGAAGGATTTCCCTGGCATCCTGTGGAGAAATTAACCGGACATCAACGCCTAGTTTCTGCTGCAAGACTACATTCGCTTTGAATTGCTTCACCTCATCTTTTGTGGTTGCCAGCATCAAATAGCCATACTGCCGGAAATCTGCGGTGTAACCTGTTTCATCTTCAAAATGTTCAAAAAATTTGACGCTCTCCATTGATAGCTTGATATTGACTTCAGTAGCGAACTGTTGCCTTATACCTCCGGCACATTTGCTGGTTGAACCTGAGCCAATAGCATCTTTTTCTAAGATGATCACATTTGTACAGCCCATCTTTGTAAGATGATAGGCAATGCTACAACCTATAACTCCTCCACCAATGATAATCGCCTCATACATGTTTTTGTAACTAATTTGACTGATTTAATTTATTTGTGCGGTGGTTTGTTCCAATCATAAGGGCTACCGGATATTGGGTCTATTATTTTCGGATCGTTCCAAGGACGGCGCTCCTCGTCAGGGCTTTGGTAATCGTAAAGCTTATTAACAAAGTATATAAGCATAGAAGGCTCATCGCTTATGTTCTTTGAGCCATGCCAATAAATGCCCGGGATTCTAACTATCTGAAGCTTTTGTGAGCTTGCTATTATTTCAACTAACTTTCCCGCTGTTTGCTGTTCTTTTCTATCATCATAGGCGCAGATTTTCAGAGCTCCTCTAAGCACCAGAAAATAGTCTACTTGCCCTCTCAAATGCCTATGCCACGCTCTAATTACACCAGGATAGCTAAAAGATAAATTGACCTGAATTATCGGGTCTTCAATAAACTTAGCCCAGTCATTTCTCAAAGCCTCGCAGAAAAAGCCTCGCTCATCTGGGAGCACTCCCAATTCGTAGCTTCTCACACCAGGTAGCTGATATTCTTTCACCTCCATAATAGTATCTCCTTCTATTTTGTATATCCTTTTGCTCTGAGATAATCCTTAAGTGCATCTTGCCATAGCCTCATATCGTCCATCGCTAACAGTCTCAAATTATAGTTATCAAGCACAGAGAATCTTGGCCTCTTGGCAGGCGTGGGATATTCAGCAGAGGAGATAGGAATAACCGGCGTTTTCGAGCCCGTCTGCTTCAGAATTTCTCTGGTAAATTCATACCAACTACAAGCGCCTCTGTTAGTAATATGGAATGTGCCGTAGTATTGGGTATTTATTAACTGGGTTATTTTCCTGGCTAAATCCTTAGTATAAGTGGGCGAGGTAATCTGGTCATTCACTACCCTGAGTTCCTCCCGCTCTTTAGCAAGCTTTACCATGGTTTCTACAAAATTGCCACCCTTTCCGCTAGAACCCGCAACACCAAAAAGTGCAGAGGTTCTAATAATGAAATGCTTTTGGCAGAATTGCTGAACAAAGATTTCTCCTGCGAGTTTGGATCTACCACAAATGTTTATTGGCGCAGGAAAGTCGAATTCATTATAAGGAACATTACACTGCTCATCTGCGCCAAACACATAATCGGAGCTGACATAGATCAGCTTCGCCCCCACCTCTTGAGCCATCACAGCAATATTACGTGCTCCTAGAGCATTAACCCTATAAGCCTTGTCTGGATTGGTTTCCGAATCATCAGTATGGCAAACTGCAGTATTCACCACTGCATCGGGCCGATTTATCTGAATCACTTTCTTCACGGATTCCATATCGCTAACCTCAATGTCCCTGTGAAGAAGTGGAATTACAAGATACATCTTAAGTTCTTGGCACAAGTCGCTTCCTAATTGCCCGTTAGCTCCTATTATAATAACTTTCATAACAAACCTTGTTATAGAACCCTGCCCGTTTTTTGTAGTCTTTCTTCAACTTCAATTAGTAGTTTCATCCAAGGGAGGTTATAATAGATCGGGTGATCAAAGTCGCGACATTCCCCATTTTGAATCGCCGCCGCAATTTCCTTCGCTCCCTCCTCCATTGAAACTCTGGGAGTAAAACCGATAGTTTCCGTCAGCTTTTTATTAGATACTTGGTAGCTTCTGTTATCTGATTTATCATAATTAACGTCCACATCCGCATCTATGCCCATCTGTTTTAAAGAACTCCGCACCCGATGAGCCATTTCCAAAACACGGTAATTTCCATAAACCACGTGGAAGATCTGCCCTCTCACTTTATCGGGTTCTGCTTCAAGACAGCATATATGTGCTTTGGCCACATCATTCACATTAACGACCGGACGCCATGCCTCGCCACCATACAATACCTCAAGCCTTTTAGTCTTGAATGCTTGCATCACAAAAGCATTTACTACTAAATCCCATCTCATCCTTGGCGATAGACCAAAGACAGTACCCTGACGTAGTATAACGGGGCAAAAATTCTTGTCCGCCATTTGAATAAGAGCTATTTCGGCATCCAGTTTGGATTTAGCATAGTCACTCTGGGGATTGGCAGATGTATCCTCGGTTGCTATGCCATCAGCGAAAAAGCCATATACTGCACATCCCGAGGCAAAGGTAAAACGCTGGATGCCTTTGCTTTTGCAAGCCTGAGCTAATTTGACCGTACCATCGAAATTTATGGAGTAGTTAGCCTTTGGATCAAAGGCAGCAGTAGGATCGTTACTCAAGCCACCAAGATGAACCACACTATCAATACCATCTAAAATTTTCGGATCGAAGTTCCTTATATCACCTGGAATGAGTTCTATCTTATTTCTTATCCTTTTCAAGGATTCATCTCCAAAATAGAGCTTATCAAAAACCTTTACTTTGTATCCCTTCTCAAGCAACATGAATACCAATATACTTCCTATATATCCACAACCACCTGTAACCAATATCTTTTTACTCATTTATTCTCTCCTACAGCTAGTTTTCAAAAATTAATTATATGTTCAACTTAGCATCATCTCCCAGGAAAAGGCTAATCAATCTATTACCTTTACTTCTGTCCAGCTCAACTCTCTTGCCCAGGATACTTCCTCTAATATGCTTCACACTTTGGATATAGCACTTTGTTGATATAATTGAATCCTCTATAGAGGTTGCTTCAACTACTGTATCTGGACCAATACTAACGAAGGGCCCAATTGATGAATCTTTGATTACGCAATGCTGAGCAATACTAGCAGGGCCCTTAATAACACTATTTTTAATAACCGTTCCCTCCATGATTTCTACTTTTCCTATAATATGGCTATTAGAATCTACGCTACCTTCTATACCCGGTTTTAAAAACTCAGATAATGCTGCACGGTTTGCCTTCAGCAAATCGTCTTTATCACCAGTATCTAACCACCAACCATCCAGGATATATCCCTGTATATTCTTCCCCATATCAATAAGCTTCTGAATCGCATCAGTTATTTCAAGTTCGCCTCGACCTGACGGCTTGATGCGATCAATTGCCTCATGGATTGTCGATGAGAAAAGGTAAACACCAGCCAAAGCCAAGTTACTTTCCGGCTCTTTGGGCTTTTCCTGTACCTGTATAACTTTATGCTCAGCATTAAGTTTAGCAATACCAAAGCTAGTTGGGTTATCTACCTCTTTAAGCAGCAATAAAGTGTCACAATAACGTTCAAAATATTGATTGATGAAATCCTTAGTGTTGAATTTATAGATATTATCACCAAGAACCATGAGGAAAGGCGAATCTCTCAAGAATGACTGGGAGATCTTCGCAGCGTGAGCTAGCCCCGCAGGTTTTGACTGCAAAATGTATGTAATTTGGGCATCCCACTTTGAGCCGTCCCCGATAGCCTTTTCTACGAAGGTGCCCCATTCAGATGAGACTACAATGCCGATGTCTGCAACGCCTGCCTCTTTGATCATATCCATAATGTAAAACAAAATCGGTCTATTTGCCACAGGGAGCAGTTGCTTAGTTGTAGTGTTAGTGAGAGGCCTTAATCGTGTCCCTTTGCCACCGGACAGTATCAGAGCTTTCATGTCCTACTTTATTAGTCCTCCTCCTTTAGCTTCCTGCCTATTTCCCTAGAGAGCAGATGCGATAGAACCAGATGAGCATCCTCAACTTGGCAGTAATCAGCCACGGCGAAAACAATCGCCTTATCAACCAACTGCTTCAGCTTTCCACCACCAAAACCCACAAGCCCAACAGTCACCGCTCCCTCTGCCTTGGCGTAGGCAGCAGCTTCCAATATATTTGGCGAATTGCCTGACGCGCTGATACAAATAACAACGTCCCCTTGACTTAGAAAATTAACTAATTGCTCCTTAAACACAGCACTGTAATTAATATCATTAGCTATGGCTGTCATGATCGGTACACTTTCAGTAAGACTCATTGCTTTGAGGCGACGCTTTCCTTCTATTGCTATAGTCTTGTTAAGGTCACAGGCAAAATGTGACGCTGTCGAAGAGCTGCCACCATTACCTAAGATGAAGATATACTTGTTTCTCTTATAGGCACCAAATATGATATCGACGATGGCCTGAATCTCTACACCGGATATCTCGTTAAGACACCTTTCTACGCCGGCAATGTAATCGTCCACAGAATTGGATGACATTTGATCTTCTCGTCCTTCACCCTGAGCTTATGATGCTACTCCCTTGCGACTCGAATGAGAAACGAACTTCTTTCACTTCGCTCAGAGCATTTCGTACTCTCTGTTGGTTGTATTCTTCACAATACAATAAGAAGAACCCACCCCCACCAGCTCCTGACAGTTTACCGCCAATGGCCCCGGCGGCCAGAGCTTTATCATAGTATTCATCAATAGTTTGGTTAGTTATACCGCCGACTAAACTCTTTTTATTAATCCACTCCTCATTTAGCAATTCACCGAATCTCCTCAAATCTTTCCCCTCAATTAAGAGTTTTTTCATCTCGAGGGCAATCTCCTTTATTCTCTTGAGAAGCTTGAATCGGTCACGATCTTTGGTTTTAGCCCGTTGTTCAGCTAGTATTGAACCGGCATCTCGCGGTCGACCAATATAGAATAGCATGAGATTATTCTGTAGAGCCTTCTTCACCTCAGCAGGACAGGGAATAGCTTCGACAAAAACTGAATTGTCGGGATTAAACTGAATAAAGTGCAATCCACCACACGCAGCGAGGTACTGGTCCTGCTTGCCGATAGGAGCACCTAGCAAATCAATCTCAACAGCACAAGCCTCCCTAGCCAGTTGCTCCTTTGAAACAAATGCCGATTTATGGGCGTACAGGGCGTTTAACAACCCTACAGTAAAACTGCCAGAAGAACCGAGACCCGTTCCTGGTGGAACATCAGATACTGAGACCACCTCTATTCTGCCTGTTAGTCCCGTCAGCTTCAGTGCCTCGCGAGCAATTGAATGTTCAACATGGTCAACGGAATCCACAATCTCCGTTTTCCAGTAGCTGACTTTGATTGTCTCATCAAGTGGTTGATTCACGGCGATATATATATACTTATCTATAGTTGTTCCTATTACTGCTCCTGGCTCGACCTCGTAAAAAGCTTTCAAGTCCGTTCCTCCACCTGCGAAGCTTAACCTAAGCGGTGTACGTGAAATTATCATCTTTGACGCCCCATCGAACCTTGATTACTTTGATGTATCACCCACTTTGCTGCCGACTCCAAATCCAAGGCGATATGATCTGGGCGGATGTCACAGTTCTTCAACTCTTCTTTTCCAGGCTTACTTGGTATCATAACGGATCTGCACCCAATAGCTCTGGCTAATTCGACATCCATAAGTCTATCACCTATAGTAAACGACCGTCGCGGGTCAATATGCAATTGCTCGATAGCTTGGTACGCAAGTTTCGGCTTAGGCTTTCTGCATTCGCAGTCCTCATCCGGGTGATGAGGACAATAAAAAATGGCATCTATATGAGCTCCAAACTTGGCCAGTTCGTCAACCATCTTTTTATGAATTTTATGGAGCATCTCTTCCGTGAAGTAGCCACGAGCAATGCCTGATTGATTTGTAACTACAACTACCTTGAATCCTTCTTGGTTCAATAATCTTATCCCACCGCCTACAGTAGGTAGCAACTCAAAATCATCCGGCCGACTGCAATAGTTGACGTCACGACTAATGGTATCATCACGATCAATGAAAACCCCTTTATTAAGTTCAGCCATTCCTATATATGCCTTCGCTTGCTTTTTTCTCGCCATGTTAGGATAACTATAGCTAAGATTGACCTAGGCTATCCATTCGTCTATGAACTCATTCCAGTCCTGTCTTAATGCCTCAGCAAAGAAACCCCGCTCGTCGGGCACTAGGTTGAGTTCACAGGTTCTAACGCCCTGTAACGGATATTCCTTCACCATTCCTAGGCTCCTTTCTTACTGATGATGCTTGCTGTCATTGCAAGGCTTGTCCCAAGTGGCACCGTCTGAGATTGCCACGCCTTCGGCTCGCAATGACGATAAAGTCGAATCATAGCTCTATATTAACATCATCGCCAACAAACAGCCTCTTCGGACTGAAGTTACCTTCTTGCTTTGTTATGCGGCAACCCTTACCCACAAGGCTGTCCGCCAGCCGCTCTACTCTGAGAATATGGCAACCATCAAAGATTACAGAGTGCTCCAGCGACGAATTCTCTATTACTGTCCTGGCACCGATGCTGGTAAAAGGGCCAATAAAGGAGTTAATAATGTGGCAATCTTCAGCAATGGATACCGGCCCTCGAACCACGCTGTTCTCCACCTTTGTCCCTTCCCTTATCTCAACTCTGCCAGCTATCCTGCTCTGGGCGTCGACCTCGCCTCTAATGTCACGTTTCAACAGGTCGTCCAGAACAACGCGGTTGGCCTCAAGTAGGTCATCCTTTTTACCAGTGTCCAGCCACCAACCATCAAGGATGTGGCTGGTAACTGTTTTCCCCATGTCTATGAGTTTCTGAGCGGCATCGGTTATCTCCAGCTCGCCTCGCCACGATGGTTTAATCTGAGCTATAGCTTCATGGATTTTAGGCGAGAAAAGATAAACCCCTACTATCACCAGGTTACTCTTGGGCTCTTTTGGTTTCTCGACAAGGCGAATTATCCTACCGTTGTCACCAAGCTCAGCAACACCGAAGAGACGAGGGTCCGAAACCTCTTTGAGCAAAATCATGCCATCGGTCATATTCTTCTTGAATTCGTGAACAAAAAACTTGACGCCACCCTGGATGAGGTTATCACCAAGGAACATGAGGAATGGAGCGTCGCGCAAGAAGTCCCGGGCCGTGGCGACGGCATGGGCAAGTCCCTTTGGCTCTGGTTGCAAAATGTAAGTGAATTTAGCCTTCCATCTTGAGCCATTGTCCACAGCCGCTTTGATGAGGTGGCCAGTCGTCGAGTCAATGATAATTCCAATATCAGAAATGCCAGCTTCAATAACCTGGTCTAAAACGTAGGAAAGGATGGGCTTATTTGCCACCGGTAGAAGCGACTTGGGTATAGTGGTGGTAAGCGGCTTGAGCCGCAGCCCCTTGCCACCGCAAAGAATAAGTGCTTTCATGTTTGTTCTCTGCCACCTTGATTTTGCTTCATGTTATATTGTGTAACTTCAGTTTGCAAGTGTCTTATAGTATCGGAACCTTACCGTTCCTGTATCTAACTTGCGGGTTCTGGGCAAGGAAGCTTTCTATGTCCTCCTTGCTGAATCTCCGGTCGCGTCGTGGAACGATGCGATATACCTTGAGTATTCCCCGATTACTCCAGCGTCTCACCGTATTGATATGGCCATTGAGAATGTGAGCTAACTCGCTTGCTGTCAGCATGGTTTTTGACTGATTAACATGCTTCATGTATCTATACCCAGCTTAAACTACTCTAAGTTATCTGATAGCAATTGTACCTTACTCCACCTCAGCAGACTATCCCCCAAAAATACCGATTGGTATAGCCAAATAGTACCATTATTAATAGAGAGTGCTGAAAAACTCAGATTCAACCCCCTTTATCCCCCAGCCCCGAGGCTTTAGCCTCGGGAGCCCGACCCTAAAGGGTCGGGACTACATTTTCGGACAGCTTGTATACAGGATAATTTGCTTTATCCCTCTCCCCTTTGTAAGGGGAGAGGGAATGAAATTTGTCAAAGGGGCTTCGCCCCTTTTAATCCCTTTAATAAACAGTCTGAATATTATATACTTTGTGACAAATCGATATAGGGCACCAACTATCGCCTGAGGAGGTTTAAGTTATGCTGAAAAAAGCGCTGGCTGTTGTTCTCCTGTTGGTGATGGTGGCAACCATAGGTGCTATAGTGTATATCGCAGTCACTCCTCATATAGGTGAACGATTTACAGAGTTTTACATTTTGGGGATGGATGGCAAGGCTGAGGACTATCCGCGAGAGGTGAAGGTGGGGCAGGAAGCGAAAGTGATATTGGGTATGGTTAACCATGAATATGAGAACACAAGCTATCGTGTCGAAGTAACTATAGACGGGCAAAGAGATAGGGAAATAGGACCAATAGCGCTGGCTAACAAGGAGAAATGGGAGAAACAGGTCAGCTTCACACCCACCAGTGTAGGGGAAAATCGAAAGGTAGAGTTTCTGCTATATAAGAACGGACAAGTGGAGCCTTACCTGAGCCTCCGCCTCTGGATTGATGTAAAGCAGTAGCGAGGCTTGCCATTGGCAACAGACCTTCAATATCAATCACCAAGTCAGATGCCGAGAGAAAGTAGCTTTTTAGGTAGGGTATTGGGAAGGGCTACTTTGGCAATGCTGCCCCTAATAGTGCGAGGACTTGCCTGGCACCCCAAACTAACTCCGGGTGCTTCGTTAGTGCTAGCACCGTGTTGAAGTCAGCAATAGCTTCGGCTCTCATACCCTTGTAATAATAGGTGATGCCCCTATTGAGATAAGCCACAGCTAGCTTCGGCTCCAATTCGATAGCCTTATTGAGATCAGCAAGGGCCAAATCATATTGCTCCGTCTGGTGATAGGCCCAGCCACGATTGTTGTAAGCTAATGCCAGATTTGGGTCCATCTTAATGGCCTTGGTCAAGTCAGGGATAGCCAATTCGTAATCCTTCTTCCCGTCGTATGCCCAGCCCCGATTGTTGTAGGCGCCAACGAGATTAGGATTTAGGTTAACGGCCATGGTCAAGTCGGAAATGGCTGAGTCCCACTGCCTTTTGATGTCATAGGCATGGCCACGATCAGTATACGATGCAGCGAGGTTATTAGGGGCAGCACTCAGTTTAGGATTCAATGCAATAGCCTGGTTCAGGTCAGCAATGGCATGAGTATACAGGTCAATTGCCTTATCCAGTTCTACAATGGCTGGGTCATATTGCCCACTGTCCAAAATTTGGATAGCATTGGTCAAAGCGTACTCTCCCTTGCCATTATAAGCCCGACCGCGATTATTATAGGCCGCAGCTAGCGCAGGGTCCCACTCAATAGCCTTATTCAGGTCTGCGATAGCTTGATCCCACTCTGCTTGCCCGTTATACCTCCAGCCACGATTATTATACGCTAAGCCTAGTCTGCTACGAGCCTCCTTTAAATCAGGAGCCAGAGCCATAGCCTGCTGATACTCGATAATAGCTTCATCCCATTTATTCTCTTTGAGGTAACGATCACCTTGTGCGATTCGGTCTAGTGCTGGACTGGTGGCACATGATGTTAACACCATTGCTAGACACGGAAGTAAAATAGCCAAGAATATATATCTTATGTTTACCACCTCCAGCTTAATCCAGCGGTAAGAACGCTATCCCCGATATCACGTAACTACGGTCCAGCAACTCTGTGGAGGTATTGTCTGCATTTCCAAGCGGATTAGACTTGATTCCGCTATCTACTAGGGTTCTGTGTATGCGCCAACCTGGTTTATCCCGAAGCTTCCACCTACAGTGCCACCACCCTCCGAGATTTTTGCAGTTGGACCTTGTCCAGCTATAATAGGCACCACCGAAAATACGATCAACACTATAATAGCTGCCAGAAGCGCGCCTCCGATCCTCTGTAGTTTCTTACTTTTTAAGAATCTATCTTTCATCCCGGTCCTCCTCTTGACGTACGTCAAAATAGTACGATTTGGACATTGAATTTCTGTACCATCTACTGCTTTCAGTTTATCAGGAAAAAAAGAATATGTCAAGATACTTCGTATTCGGATAGTGTATCACCTATTCAGGCTTTTCTCTAGAATGACAGGGCGTAGAAATGTAGGGACAGGTCTTTAGACCTGTCCGATGAGATAGAAGGAGCGGACAGACCTGAAGGTCTGTCCCTACATTGACAGTTAATATGGCAATTATAACCAACTTTAACCAGATTAGGACATAGAGTACAATAGCCCTGTGGCTTCAGGAGAGCTTCGCCGTCCATAAATACACTGGGTGTTGGGGCAAGGGAACGAAATAGCTATGTCTGGTAACAACAGGCAGCGAGCAATTATTTTTGATTTCCTAGGTTTATTGCCAGTACTGATTCTGGCATTTTATGTAGCTTTCATCCCCCATCTAAATTACCCATACCCCGTGCATCACGACGAGTGGATGCACATGACTTACTCCAAAGCACTGATGCAGGCAGGCAGCATAAGCTTTGCTGACCCCTTTTACGGGCAAGGGGCTATGGTTACTAACGCAAATATGGAAGCTGGCTTCCATATTTTTGGGGGCATATTTCAGCAGATTACAGGTATTTCCTGGCTCACTATTTTTCGATACTTTCCCAGTATTATATTTGTGATAACAGCCTTATCGGTCTACGTACTGACACGAAGAGAAGGGTTTGGCTGGGAGGCAGCCTTCTTTACCTGTCTTATACCCACGTCGGTAGGAATACTTGGTCCAGCATTTCTGGTGCCGATGGCTATGGGAATGCTGTTCCTACCACTATGTCTCTTCCTAGCCTTTAATTTCAAAAGCTGGCCATGTTACTTGCTGTTGTTTCTCTTTATCTGTTTCCTGCTTTCAATGCATCCGCTGACAGCTGTAGGAGTGGTCATCATACTCATCCCCTATATACTCCTGAATCTGAAGGGCAATTTCAGGCATAGCCTGGGGATAACGCTGGCCTTGGCAATACCATTTGTAGCTACGCTGCCTCTGACATTTAAGATGCTACTGCCTACGGCGAAGCTGTTGCTGACTCAACAGCTTCCTACGCCCGGGGTTAACCTACCGCCGTTGCTGCAGGCCTACGGATACCTGCCTATTCTGCTGGCTTTTGCAGGTGTTGTTTGGTTGACAATGAAGGGTGCCAAGAAGAACTTCGGCTTATTATTTGGCTTGCTGGCTCTGCTGCTGATGTTGATTCTCTTCTTTAGATTTCATTATGGACTGCCCACATTATATGAGCGGGGACTGACACTCATGCTTTTGATGCTGGGCATCATTGCTGGTGCTGGCCTACAATGGATAAGGAAAATCAGATTGTCTACTAGATATATGGGCACATACAGGGCATTTGCACCCGCCAATCTAGGCAATATCTTTTGTATATTCCTTGTAGGACTGATTCTAGCTGTGTCTATTCCCAGCCACCTCAACACCTACTACTATCACATGATTGATGATGAAGATTACCGGGCATTTGTCTGGATTCGAGATAATATGGATAGTAATTATGAAGTGGTACTGGTTGATCCCTGGAAAGCTACCGCCTTCACTGCCATAACTGGAAAGAACGTTCTCAGCAGGATAATTATGCAAAAAGAGCCAGTGGATGATACGATATACCAGTTCCTGGGTGGTGGATGCCAAAATACTGACTTTTTGATAGATAATAGGATATCTATGATATACAACCGGTTGAGTTGTAACAACACCGACCTGGTCGAAGTCAGGAACAATGTATACCTGCTTAATCTCGAGACATCCCTAAAAATTGCGTTCTCCAATTTATTGCAGAACGCTGGATTTGAGGCAATTTATGGTAATCCTCCAGCGAATTGGCACCACTGGTCCCAAAACTGTAAGCCAAGTTTCCAATATCCTGAACCGGGAAGGACGGGAGGTTCTTGTGTGGGCATTGAGATGTTCGAAGCTGAACCATTTGACCCCTGGCCCTATGCTATCTGCCATCAAGATATCCCTGTAACTGCAGGCGAGTCATATACCATAGGGGGCTGGATAAGAACGGAAAGCGTAATTGGGCAAGGTGGCGCTATGATTTACCCCAGCTGGAAGGAACCGGGAAATACCTGGATCAGCAATCCTCACTTCATGAGCTATGTGCAGGGCACAACTGGCTGGACATACTATCAGGGCAAGGTAACTGCACCCCATGGAGCTACCATATGTACTGTGTGCTGCGCTCTTGAGGGTTGCTCCGGTAAAGCCTGGTTCGACGATATAATGTTTTCCGATATAACAGATGCCAAGCCATGACCCACAGAACGTTGTCGCAGGCAATATCAAAGGTGATAACTAGTTCAAGAGTGGCTCAAAGCTCGAGGAACCCAGGCAAACAGAACGCCTCAATTTGAATCCCGCCGAGTAGTTGCAATCCGAGAAAGATTTGGCTCAAATCAAAGTACGTCTATATACATATACAGTGGCGTATCGAAATACGGCTGCTCCATACCGTTCTGGTAGAGATAGAACTCCACCTTTTGATTCTCCCCCTGTTTCTGCGGTACGAAATCAATTTGATTTTCCCATTTCTGGCCGTTATCAAGTTTTTCAGTGGCTATCTGCTTCACTACCTCTCCATCGATTCTAATTTCAATACGATAGGCTGTTGATTCATGTTCATAATTCACAACGACAGCAGTCAGATGTACAGTTTCTCCATTTAATACGACCCGTGGATAATCGGAGGCCTTACCAGTTGTTCCTAAGACATAGAATTCTGTGTATTTCTCGCCCTGTTTGGGTGCAGCAATGACGTAGAGCGCTCCTAAAGCAACTAGTATGGCTAAAGCAAGGACAATAGATAAGGATTTTTCGAACTTGGTCCATGTTTGCCAGCCTGAGAAATTTAACTTCAGATTAACTGTTAAGCGCTCAGCTTCAGACAATCGTCTCTGTCTATACCACCCGATGACTGAAGTAATAACAACAAATGAAGCTATCGTAGTAAGAACGGGATAAAGCCTGATACCCCACGGTGTATAATTGAGAATTAAGCCCGACATCGCGACAATTGCTATGCTTAGGCCGAAACTAAGACCAACCCTCTCAATCCAAAGCAGGTCGCCTCGACGTGGGAAAATTGCTGCTAGCAATGTATAGCCGGGGAAGAAAATAATCGCAATGGCACCGATGATGCTACGGGGGATTCCTTCGGTAAACGCGACCAAAAGGAACAGCAGCAATGTTATGAATACAATTATGAAAAGTATCTTGTTGTTAGACAATTGTACTAAAAGACCTGTTTCCAGCCACTATTAGGATACTCAGTAAGTCCACGTACAATTGTAATATGGACGCTTTTCATAAGCAACTGACGACACTGGAATCTCTGGCAGTTGATAGAAATGGCTGGTACCAACCGACTGAGTCAGAGCGAGCCGGCAAGCGTGGGAATCATACTCCATGACCAAAAGAAGCGAACGGGGCTTGACAATCATGTCGAATAGACCTATCATGGGTATTAGGAGTGGTCAAGCACTATGATTGGCTCACTAAGTTGATGCAGGAAGTGCCGAACATAAATTTAGTGGCTAAACCTAAACTAGTAGTCCAAACTGTCTCGCTACGACACCACCGATTCCCTTCAGTTTTCATGTCTACCCATATAAAGCCTGGATGTGTTGAGGAGGCAAAAACTTTAAGGAGTGCGTCATGAAAAAGAAAACCTCAATCACGTATGGCTTGTTAGCGATCCTCATGCTTGTGGCAGGCTTAGTTGTACCGTCTAGGCTGGGCAGTCCAGCTCGAGTTGAGGCTGACCCCGGCGTCTGCAAATGGGATACCTTAAGGGAGCCCGGCAACCTGCCTGGGACCGAGGTTATTGCTCAAGGTTCGGATGGCATTGACCTGGCTGTCGGCAGCGATGGGAATACCGTAGTCGCCGTAGTGAAAGACGGGCCGCCAGGTTTCCCAGAAACAACCAACCTGTTCAAATACGACGACTCTGCCGCGGGCCTGTTCTGGGACACCTCCAGATGGCTAGCCCTGACTCGGAAGCCCCAGTGGACCGCGGGCGACCAGGTTGTTCAAGTAGCTATGGCCCCCGATAACCCGCAGTTCTTCGCCGTTACCGCCACCTTCGGTGGTGACGTCGGTGGTAATCCCCCTGGCTTACTTTATGGCCCCCGAGAGGTCTGGGTCACCCAGAACGGCGGCGCCGACTGGGCTATCACCAACCTGCACAGCGTCCTTCCTGCTGGTCAGACCATCCGCTGCATCGACATCTCGGTCGATTACGGCGGCAAGCGAGACATCGTGGTCGGCACCGTAACCCCGGGTGGCGCTGGCGAGCTGTACGTGGTCAAGTCCACCGGCTTCTCCGGCTGGGTACCACAGAACGCCTCCACCGGCCCGGCGCCAACTCTTGGCGGTCCCTTCAACTTCATGGCCGTTAAGTTCTCGCCCAGCTATGCCAGCGATGCTTCACTGGCGGTCGTTTTCGCCAATACTAACGCTAATGCTGGCGGTAATGGTGCCACCTATTATAACGTCGGCCTGCGTGACATCGACCAGAATACCACGCCGGCCTGGGCATTCACCGTCCCCGGCATCGAGGTCAAAGACCCATCTGTGACAGTTGGTAATTCACCTAGCGCCGACCAACTGGTCCAGGCTGATTTACAGCTGCCATCAGACTTCTCCGGCCAGGCAGCGTCTTTGCGCCGCGCCTATATCAGCCTCGATGCCTTCGGCGCTGCCGGTAAGGCTAGCACCGACCGCGATGGCGTCTTCCGCATCGACGACACCACTGTCTACACGCTGATGGACACCTCGAACACCCCTACCAAGTCCATTTTCAGCATCGCCTATTTCGGCACCTATGCGTCCGGCAAATTGCTGGCCGGCGAGCATGCGGGCTTTGTGTGCACGGCAACCGTGCCCACATGGTTCACCGATTCGCCGACAACCTGCCCCATCCCCTGCTGGTATCCGGCGCTCAAGCCGACTACCGGCGCTGCCTGCCTCAGTGGTATCGGTACAGCCAAGGTCGCCTGGAACCCCCAGGGAACGCTGGCTTACGTCCTTACCGGCTCAGCCAGTCCTTTA
Source organism: Dehalococcoidia bacterium (assembly GCA_049694415.1). Classification (GTDB taxonomy): domain Bacteria; phylum Chloroflexota; class Dehalococcoidia; order GIF9; family UBA5629; genus 9FT-COMBO-48-23. The sequence continues at coordinate 267 of JBAVQV010000067.1, read as the reverse complement.
CCGACTACTGTGCCCATCGTTCTACCTACTGGTCCTTTTGGCTGGGACACTGATCTTCTAGCTCCCATCGTCCCACCGGTTGCACTTGACGAATCAGCTTTAGCCATCAGCCGCAACAACGGCGAGACCTGGAATCAGATTTCACTGATTGATACCACAATTACCCAGTTCACCGATATAGCGCCCACGCCAGACTGCAAGACCATTTACCTGGCTTCGGTCAATGCCTGTGGTGCTAGCACCTGCTACGTCACTATGTCAGCAAAC
>JBAVQV010000066.1:0-2129 GCA_049694415.1 Dehalococcoidia bacterium | reverse complement strand
CGAGCTATCTTTGGTGAGAAGGCACGCGAGGTTAAAGATAGCTCTTTAAGAGTGCCACATGGGGAATGGGGGAAGGTCATCGAAGTCAAGATTTTTACTCGTCATAATAATAGTGATTTACCGGCGGGAGTTCATTCTCTAGTACGGGTCTGGGTGGCGCAGAAGAGGAAAATCTCCGTCGGGGACAAAATGGCTGGTCGACATGGTAATAAAGGTGTTATTTCTTGTATCTTGCCCGAGGAAGACATGCCTTATCTGCCCGATGGTAGGCCGGTAGATATAATTCTGAATCCTATCGGTGTCCCGTCACGCATGAATATCGGGCAAATCTTAGAGACTCATTTAGGTTGGGCCGCTGAAACACTGGGGCTTAAAGTGCTAAACCCGATTTTTGACGGCGCTAATGATGTTAATATTGAAGATGCTTTAGCCAGAGCCTGGATAGTCCAGCAGGCGGGAGCCATAAATCCGCTAAGTCGAGATGACCTTAACTCGGTTAAGCTTGACCAGGCTAAGACATGGCTGGCTGATAATGGTTACAACGCTGCTAAAGTATTTGATGACAGCTACCCAGGGGAAGCGAAAAGAGTTTGTCTCCGCTTATGGCTTGAGACACTGGGTGTGAAAGTGTATGGTCTTAAAGATGACGAAGTAGCTGAGCTTGTGGAAAAAGCTTATGTCGAACAGAAGCAATCACCGCCAGTGTTCGGTAAAGTTATTCTTTGTGATGGGCGAATTGGCGAACCATTCGACCAACCGGTGACCGTGGGCAGCATTTACATGATGAAGCTTATTCATCTTGTTGAGGATAAAGTACACGCTCGGTCTACTGGCCCTTATTCTCTAATCACGCAGCAACCCCTTGGCGGAAAGGCTCAGTTTGGCGGCCAACGGTTTGGTGAGATGGAGGTTTGGGCATTGGAAGCATATGGCGCCAGTCACACGATTCAGGAACTGCTCACTGTTAAGTCCGACGATGTAGCCGGCCGGGCTAAAGCGTACGAGTCGCTGGTTAAAGGTGAGGATATATTCCAACCGGGCGTTCCCGAGTCCTTTAAGGTTTTATTTATGGAATTGCGTAGCTTAGGTCTTGCTGTTGAGCTGCTTAACGAAGAGGAGGAAATGGTAAGTTTCCTCGAAGAGCGTAAGAAAATTGGGACTAAACTCAAAGGTTTGAGCTAAAGGAGACAGATGACTGAGGTTAATGATTTTAATGCCATCCGGATTTCACTGGCTTCGCCGGAGCAAGTTAAAAGCTGGTCATACGGTGAGGTAACTGAGCCGGAGACGATAAATTATCGAACTCTTAAGCCAGAAAAAGACGGACTTTTCTGCGAAAGAATCTTCGGGCCAACTAAGAATTACGAATGTTATTGCGGTAAATATAAGAAAATACGCTATCGTGGTGTTACCTGTGATAGATGCGGAGTGACGGTAGAGCATTCTAGAGTACGCCGGACGCGTATGGGACATATTGAATTAGCGGCTCCGGTGGCTCATATTTGGTTTGCCAAAGGAGTGCCCAGCCGTCTGGCATTACTTCTTGATGTTTCCCCTCGGAACCTGGAAAGAGTACTTTATTTTGCACAATATATTGTTACCACTGTCGATGCTTCGATTCGTGACGAGCAGATTAAAGGACTCAAAGAAAGGTTATCTCAGGTCGTTGCGGAACAAGAGCATCTATTGGAGAAGAAGATTGCAGATATAGAGGCAGGAGTTGAGTCAGCTCCAGACCAGAAAGCTATTGAGAATATCAATCAACTACGTCGTGAATTTGGTGATAAAAGAGCTGAATTTGAAAACGAGTACCACGATAGAATCTCGGAGTTGGAGAATGTGCGAGAGTTAAGGCTTCTTGCTGAAAACCAATATCAGGCGCTAAGGCAGGAATTTGGTGACTTTTTCGCAGTTAGCATGGGAGCGGAAGCCATATTGGATGTTCTCAAAGGAATTGACCTTGAAAAACTGCGTCATGACCTAATTGAAGAGGTCCGTTCCAGTTCGGGTCAGCGTCGCAAGAAGGCTAGCAAACGATTACGAGTAGTTGAAGCCTTTTGGCGTAGCGGTAACAAGCCTGAGTGGATGATTTTGACCGTGCTTCCGGTATTGCCTCCCGAGCTTCGACC
>JBAVQV010000065.1:0-2964 GCA_049694415.1 Dehalococcoidia bacterium | reverse complement strand
TACATGCTCTCAGCTACATTCAATCTCGCTAACGGTCCAACTCGGTAAAGCGAAGTTGCCTTATCATCGTTCAGCCCATTCCACCCCACTTTCCTCAGGTGAGTCAGTCTTATATAAGTCCAGGGTTCAACCCACTCACCTATGTGGTTTATATAATCATGATAGTCGAACAACGCATATTCCTCGCCCTTTGGATTGACAACCCGCAATTTACCTTCGTAAAAGTTTACCCGCTTATTTTCATCAACTAGTCCCATATAGTATGTGTTCAATTTATAGGCATCATTTAGTACCAGATTTAGATACTCCTTATTGTCCAGAACAACCTGTTTGAACAATTCCAGGGCAAACTGAGTAAATTCAACAGAGAAGTCAGCAGTGTCTCTCATCCATTTTCGGTCCTCCTCTGTAATACCCCTGGACACCCCTCCGGGTAACCCACCTTCAGGATGAGGAGGCTTGCTGGCGATATATCTGATTATCTCCCGGCACCTTTTCCTTACTTCAATAACTTTGCCGCCGATTTCTAACCCCACTTTGTTCACTACGCCGAGGATATTCCGTTCTGCAGGGGCGGCATTTGGCCCCAGCACAAAGTCCGGTCCGGCGAGAATAAAGAAGTGTAATAAATGGTCTTCCACCATAAATGCATTATAGTGGAGCCCTCTTATCAGCTTTGCGGTAGGCGTTGGCTCCACCCCATAGAGGTCGTCTAATGCCTTTACTGACGCCATATTGTGAGGCGTGGGACAAACACCGCAAATATTAGGCATAATTCGCGGCAGTTCTTCCACAGGTCTGCCCAGGCAAAACCTTTCAAAACCTCTTAGCTCAACTACCTGCCAGTAGGCGTCGTCTACATTACCCTTATCGTCCAGGAATATCTCAATTTTTCCATGTCCTTCAAGTCTGGTTATCGGATTTATGGTTATTTTTTCGGTCACATTTCACCTCTTTTCTATCTAATTCCTTAACCTCTTCTTTTCTTCAATATTGAAGACGGGAGCGAGAATCTATACAGGTATCCTGCAAGGTCGGTAATCTGGTCCGCAATTCGGGCTATGTCCGTATCGCTCTGTGCATCCAGAACTGATGCTAAAGCAGAAACAAACTTAGCTCCCGAATCGGCTACTCCTTCCACGGGACCAAAGCATCCCCGGCATGGGACGTTGATATTTATGCAGGATTCTCCGCAGCCATCCCTGGTGGCAGGACCCAGGCAAATTATTCCTTGAGCTAGAAAACAAGTATCAGGTGCTGCCTCCACCTCGTGAATCCTCTTAATTTCCCTTATTGCCATCCTTTCCGGCTTTGATTTATTTCGTTTACAGCTATCACATAAAGCTCTCTGAGGCGCCAGGGTTGAGCCTTTTGGCGGAAGCTTATTTTCAAGAACCGCACTCAAGGCGTACATCACCGAGTAAGGTGGAGGAGGACATCCAGGCAAATAATAATCGACATAGATTACGTCATTTAACGCGTAGACATAGTCGTAGAAATCAGGAAGTGTTAGTTCTTTGCCGTTGACACGAGTTTTCGCTTGAGGGTAGTTCTTATTGGGATTGACCACTGTTGGAGCATCGCGATAGACCCAGTTGAATATATCTTCTTTAGTGGTGAGGTTAGCTAATCCAGGTGTTCCTCCAAGGCAAGCGCAGGCACCAAAGGCGAGAATAATCTGAGATTTTTCCCTTAATAGCTTGGCTACCTCCTCCTGCTCAGAGTTTCTGACATTTCCGTTTACTATACTCAATGCGATGTCGCCATCCTTCATAGCCTTGATACTGTCATACTTAAAGTCCAGTGCTACCGGCCACAGAATTAGATCAACCGCGCCCGCTACGCTGAGAATTACTTCGTTTATGTCAACAACTGCCTCGTCACAGCCACCACAACCTCCCAACCAGCAAATTGCAACTTTTGGCTTCGCCATCCTATTTCCTCCCTCCAGCTTTAACCGCTTCTTTTTTGGATGTTTTCCGCACTATTGTGCTCTTCTGCGGAGGCCCTAATTTTGCGAGGTCCTCACTCATCTCCTTAACTAGTTGCTGAATTCTAATACCTTCCGGGTCAACGGATAGCTCTATCCTGATCCTTTCCTTCTCTATACCAATTGACTCCAGCAGCCTGCGGAGGAGATATACCCTCTTTTTTGCCTCGAAGTTACCGTCTTGATAATGGCAGTCACCCTCCGGACAGCCGAGTATCAAGATTCCATCCACCCCTCGTTCAAATGCATCAATTATGTGCGTGGCATCAATTTTTCCTGTGCAAATAATGGGTATCCAATTATCTATCTGGTTGGAAACGCTAGTTTCGTCTGTCAGATAACCCCAACCAAATTTGCAAGAGAAACACACTAATTTGGGTTTATATTGGCTCAATGTCGTCCTCCTTAATAATACTTCACTCAAAACATCTATGATAAGGCCGCATACACGCTGGCTATCCTGTCAGCCGTATCGTCATCAACCATTTTTCTTGCCTGAGATGGACAGGCCACAACACACATACCACATGACTTGCACTTAAACATATCCGTTTCAGAAACGATTTTATCGCCGTGATTAACCAATCGAGCTGCATAATAATTACAGGTGTAAACACAATGGCCGCAGCCACTGCATTTGGCGATATCCACCTCAACCGGACTTAGAGATTTCTGAAATCCAATCGATACGCATGCTTTACAGGACAAACAGGGGCCGCAAGTAACACATCTTTTCGCTTCCTCTATTGCCTCTTTTAATGTTAAGCCCTTTTCAAAAAGTTGGAAATGCATTCTGTTTTCAGGTGGTATCCACAGTACCTCAGGTTCAGGCTTGTAGTCTCTCCTGACCGGTATCGTGTATCCCTCGTAGTCCCTTCTGCGGCCCTCCTTCATATCCACGCCCCTTAAACACCTGTCAATCGATTCGGCAGCCACAAGCCCTTCGGCCATAGCTTCTATCATAAAGCCTACCC
>JBAVQV010000064.1:0-13577 GCA_049694415.1 Dehalococcoidia bacterium | reverse complement strand
TCATGGCCAACACATCTCTGAAAGCAGCTACCAGTCTGCTGGCCGAGTGCACGCAGCATCTTGACCTTTTTCACCAGGTCATCATGGCTATGATGTATGTGGGTATAGCGATTTATTTTCTCTCCTGTAAGATGAGACGTGGTCGACAATAGTTCTTCGAATTCGGGTGCCAGTGCCATATCATAGGTCAGCGCTGCGGCATTGACGTGTGGCAAGAAGGCGGGGTGGTCAGCCACACTGTCAATCTTCTCCCCCAGGTAATAGACCTCAGGCTTAAGCCGCCTGATACTGTCACGATATTGCTTTCCTGTCATCATAGTCATGTGTTACCTCCAAAAATTTGTAAAAACCACTCAGTCTAACCACGATATTCCTTGCTAAGTTAATATCATACTATATCTATTGGTTCACACGCCAAAAATTATCACTCGGATTAACAGCGTTGATGTCAGTTACTCTTGTAACATCGGGCGCAATACCGATACAATGTGGCATAAAAAGATTCAGGACAGAATGATGCAAATTTATCGGGATTCTACGAAGTCCGTTGATGCCAGAGTCAAAGACCTCATTTCCAGAATGACGCTTGATGAGAAGCTGGCTCAGCTTGGTGGCGTCTGGGGCTTCGAGGTGCTGGAAGGTAGGAGATTTTCTCCGGAAAAGGCAGAATTGCTTATTAAAAATGGAATAGGACAAATATCGAGGGCTGCGGCAGCTACTGCATTATCTTCTCCACAGCTTGCCGCGTTCACAAATGCCATTCAAAAATTCCTGGAGGAGAATACCAGGCTGGGAATACCGGCCATAATCCATGAGGAATGCCTGAGCGGGTTTGTGGCCAGAGAGGCAGATATATTCCCGCAGATAATCGGTATAGCCAGCACCTGGGACACGGAACTGGTGGAAAGGATGACCGGCATAATCAGAAGTCAAATGAGAGCCGTGGGATTGCATCAGGGGCTTGCTCCCGTCTTAGATGTTGCCAGAGACCCGAGATGGGGAAGAGTTGAAGAAACCTTTGGAGAAGACCCCTATCTTATAGCAAAGATGGGAACAGCCTATGTAAGAGGGCTTCAGGGGGACGATTTGAGTAAGGGTGTTATCGCTACCTTGAAACATTTCGCCGGCTACGGACTTTCAGAGGGCGGACTGAACTGGGCACCTGCCCATATACCGCCGAGATTGCTCAAGGAAGTCTACTTGTATCCATTTAAAGAAGCCATCAAGACAGGGGGCGCTTTATCGGTTATGAATGCCTATCATGAAATAGACGGCATTCCCTGCGCGGCTTCTATGGAACTGCTTACGGATATTCTGCGTCAGGAATGGGGATTTGAAGGAATCGTAGTTTCCGATTATTACGCCATTAATAGTCTACACAACTATCACATGATAGCCAGTGATAAAGCAATTGCCGGTAGGCTGGCTCTTACAGCCGGAATCGACATCGAGCTTCCTAAATGCGACTTTTATGCTGAGCCTCTAAAAGAACAAGTTGAAACTGGGTTGGTAGCGGAACAGCTGGTCAATCTAGCTGTCTCCAGGATATTGAAGCTTAAATTCAGACTGGGACTTTTTGAAACTCCATACGTCGACCCGCAAAAAATCACCAGGCTTTTCAATGTGCCGGAGCATCGTAAGTTTGCTCTCGAAGCAGCACAGAAATCATTAGTCCTGCTGAAAAATGAAGGCGACATACTGCCCCTGAGCAAAAGTATAAAATCCATCGCTGTAATAGGGCCGAATGCAGATAGCGCCAGAAACATACTTGGCGACTACACATACCCGGCTCATATCGGGCTTATGATGATGACGGCAACAATGCTCTGCTCCCCATTGCCGGAATCGGAAGCACAGCCCGACCAGATTACCGTTCCTGTGGTTACTATCCTGGAAGGAATTAAGGCAAAGGTCTCCCGGAAGACAAAGGTTTTATATGCCAGAGGTTGCGACGTAACCGATTCGTCAAAAGATGGCTTTGCGGAAGCCGTGAAAGCAGCACGAGGTGCTGATGTGGCAGTGGTGGTAGTCGGAGGAAAATCCGGCGTGACACCGGAGTGTACCTGCGGGGAAATGAGGGACCGCGCTGAGCTAAGCCTTTCGGGTGTTCAGGATGATTTGGTAAAAGCGATTTACGAGACGGGCACTCCTACAGTTCTGGTTCTGATAGACGGCAGGCCACTCGCCCTTGGGTGGATTGCAGAAAAGATTCCAGCTATCATCGAAGCCTGGCTGCCGGGCGAGGAAGGCGGCACTGCGGTGGCTGATGTCCTTTTTGGAAATTACAATCCATCCGGCAAATTGCCCATTTCCTTCCCCAGAAAGGTGGGGCAAATCCCGGTTTATTATGCACATAAACCGTCCGGCGCCCGGTCTCAATTATGGGGAGACTACGTTGATGCCAGCACCAGCCCGGCTTTTGAATTCGGCTACGGTCTCAGCTACACCACCTTCAAGTTTAGCAACCTTAAGATAAAGCCAAATCGGGCTCCGCTAACAGGCAAAATCTCAATAAGGTGTACTATCGAAAATACTGGACACAGAGCTGGTAAAGAAGTGGTCCAGCTTTACATCAACGACATAGTTGCCAGCATCACCAGACCGGTCAAAGAATTGAAAGGCTTCAAACGGATAGCGCTGAAGCCCGCTGAAACCAGGACAGTGGAATTTGAGTTACCGATAGAATCGCTCGGCTTCTACGATAAAGACATGAAGTTCATCGTCGAGCCGGGCATGTTTAAGGTAATGGTAGGAAGCTCTTCCCAGGATATCATCCTGGAAGGCGAGTTTGAAGTAATAGCCTGAGGGGGATTGTCTCAGGTTTGTACCGCCCCACCTCCTCTCTCCGAGGGGGAGATGAAATAGTAGGGACAGGTCTAAAGACCTGTCCCTACATACCGTTGTAATGGTTGTCGCCAAGGTTCCAGGCGAGCACAAATACTTGATTTGCAAAGCTCGTTGTCGTAGACTACTTCAGCGTATGGTTTTAATTTAAAGTCAGGTTTTTTCAATGAAAGTTAAAACTTCGGGAGACTCTATAAAGGTTATGGAGAATAGAAAATTCAGTATCTTCGACGCTATCGGTAATACGCCACTGGTAGAGTTGAAAAATCTTAATGGTAATCCGAGGGTAAAAATCCTGGGAAAACTCGAAGGCAGCAACCCCGGTGGTTCTGTCAAAGACCGTCCTGCCTACTATATGATAATTAAGGCCGAGGAATCGGGCAAGCTCACCAAGGATAAGACAATTGTTGAGCCGACCTCAGGAAACATGGGAATTGCCCTAGCCATGATAGGCGCCGCCAAAGGCTACCATGTCAAACTTTTTATGCCCGAATGTGTCAGCACCGAGAGGCAGCGTACACTTGCCGCACTAGGTGCCGAAGTTATGCTCACACCGGCAGATGAAGGCACCGATGGCTGTATTACCAGAGCGCGGCAACTGGTCGCTGACGAGACCGAAAAATACTATATGCCCAATCAGTTCGACAACGATGCCAACGTCTTAGCACATTATGAAACAACCGGGCCGGAGATACTGTCTCAGACCAATGGTGAAGTCGATATATTCGTGGCTGGTATGGGGACAACAGGAACGTTGATGGGAACCGGGAAATATCTGAAAGAGAAAAAACCTAGTATGAAAATAATTGCCGTAGAGCCAACAGTGGGACACACCATACAGGGGCTAAAGAACATGAATGAATCCATAGTGCCCAAAATCTATCGCCGGGAGATATTCGACGAAAAGGTAGTTATTGAGGACGAAGAAGCATTCGAAACAACGCGGCTGCTGGCTGTTAAAGAAGGCCTCTTTGTCGGTATGTCGAGCGGAGCAGCAGCAGCCGGAGCCTTACACATAGCCAAGAACCTGAATTCCGGTACGATTGTGGTTATATTGCCCGACCGCGGCGACCGCTACTTGAGCACCACCCTATTCCGGTCGTTTTGCGCCAAGTGCCCACCGTAAATTGTGACTTAAGCCAGACCTTCTACAAAGGCTCTAACGTTTCTCCCCAGGACATCGTGGTTGTAGCCGCCTTCCAGAACGGCAAATCTTCTGCCTTTGCAATTCTTCTCAGCCGCTTCCTTGACCAGTCGCCCGATAGTCCGGTAATCATCGGTGGTAAGCAGTCCACCCCAGTCTTCGATATGACGGTCAAAGCCGGCTGAAACTGCCAGCACGGAGTAGTCTTTTTCTTCATTGAATTTTCCGGCTATTTGTTCGATGAACGCTTCCCGATTCCCGGCCTCCGGATGAAAATATTTGATGCTACTGCCTTGAAAATAATTGCTTGTACCGTCGCCGAAATGCAGGTCGAAATCGAGAATCAAAGCCCCTTCAATAAGATTCTCATCCTGAAGCCTGGCCAAAGCTACGGCGATATTATTGAAATAGCAGAACACCCAGCAATGGTCGGGGCTGGCATGATGTCCCGGCGGCCTGATGAGGCCAAAACTGGCTTCACCGTCCATGGCTATCTGGGCTGCCTTAATAGCGCCACCGGCGGCCAGGCAGGCGATATCGTAGACATGTTTGTCCCTTTTGACTGATTCGATGTGATTGTCTATGTGAACTCGCCTTAAATCGTCATCTGAAGCCGCTTGAGGCTCAACGAAATCATACCTGCCCTCAAGCTCTTTAAGAATAGCTTCGATTCTACCTGAGCTGGCAGCCGGGTCAGAAGTGTAAACTTCAGTGTAGCGGGGATGGTAAACTATCTTCATACTGCCCTGGCGCTAACCGAACTAAATCCACTTCAATATGCCTATGAAAATCACCAGGCAGATGACATCAAGGCCGAGTATTGCTCCCACCGTTATCATCTTCTTCTTGACGCTCGCCATGTCAAAGACCCAGAATGAAACCAGGAAAAAGGTAAGGTAGCCGACCAAGAAGATAAGCCATGGCGCACCGGTGTTCCACCAAGGATACTCCCAGGTCAGTGCACCGACAGCATTTAGCAGGTACTCGACAAAGACACAAAACGCAGCGCCGACGATGGCAAAAAGTAGCCGGTTGGGAATGCCCAGCATCTTCATTTTCTTATCCTTCGGCAGCATCTTGCTGAAGGTAATGCCTGCTATGGCAAACATAAAGCAAATCTCAATATTAAGCCCGATTAAAATGAGGTAAGCAGTTTTCCCGGGAGCACCCCAAACCGGGGCATACTGTGTAAAATGGAAGACTAAACCATTCCATATCTCATTGAACCAGTCCATGCCCCAAAACGCCAGGCCGGCAAAAATCAGATTCCAGTTTCTCCTCTCGATCTCATTGGCTACACATATACTACGAGGGCAAATAGGGGGATGACATACCATTGAAACAAGCTTCCATCACGCAGAATGCTCAAAGCTTGCTGAGCTGATTCTGTCATGTTTAATCTCCTTCCGCACACCTGCGCGGTGGCAACTACTTAAGCTGCTCTCTGGAAAAGTCGAGGACTCGCCGTGCCACTACGAGCATGTTAATCTGGCCGGTGCCCTCGAAGATATCGTTTATCTTGGCATCGCGCATCCACTTTTCCAGCAGGCATTTTCTGGAATAGCCCAGCGGCCCCATAATTTCGACCGCCTTCTGAGTGATCTTGGTAACAGCCAGCCCGGCTTTCGCCTTGGCCATCGATGCTTCGAGGCTATTTGGTAGCATCTGGCTCATTAGCGAAAACGCACGCAATGTCAACAGTTTGGCTGCCTTATAATTGGCTTCCATGTCCATGACATCCCGTTCCAGGGCGGTGAGTTTATAGCGCGGCAAGCCATAGCGTATCTCGATACCTTCCTTTTCCAGTGTTTCTTTGACGAAATCTAAGGCGGCACGGCCAACACCTAAAGCCTGAGCAGCGATAATGGGTCTCGTGGCATCGAAGGTAGCCATGGCTTTCTTAAACCCGGCGGTCCCGGTCTTATCTATCTTCCTGACTTCAGGACTACCCAGTATGTTTTCGAAGGGAATGCGGCAATTATCGAAAACGATGGTTACAGTATCGCTGGCCCTGATTCCCAGCTTTTTCTCCATCTTCTCCACCCTTGCCCCCGGGGTTCCAGCCGTTACCACAAACGATTTCATGCCGGCGCGTCCAGCTGACTTGTCCACGGTAGCCCAGACCACCACCAGGCCTTCAGAGTCCTCCATAGCTCTTTTCCCACAGGTTACAAATATCTTCTCACCGTTGATTACCCATTCATTGCCATCGAGTACTGCGGTGGCGATGATGGCAGAGGTATCCGAACCGCAACCGGTCTCCGTCATGGCCATAGCGCCCCATTTCGGTCCGCCCTCGTTATAGTTACCCAGAAAACGCTGCATTTGCTCCGGTGTCCCCGTGGCAAAGATAGCCGCACCCCCCAACCCCGGGCTTGGAGCGCACAAATAAAGACCGGCGTCACCCCAGCAGATCTCCTCAGTCCTTAATGCCGCAATTGTATCCAGCCCAACAAACGAGCCTCCTTCTCGTCTTTTCTCCCACAACTTATCGATGAGTTCCTTCGGGCTCTCGTGTTCATGCTCATCATAATAGCGACTTATAGGCCGAAATATCTCCTCGGCAATCTTGTGAGCGGTCTCCACTGCTTCTTTTTGTTCCGGTGTCAGTTCGAAATCTATCATTATCGCATACCTCCTTTTATACAATGGCCATGCCATCGAAAGTGGCAAATCCGCGACCGTTCCTGAGCCACAGCTCCACCGGGTGCTCTCGGATATAACCATGCCCACCCAAGATCTGCACGGCACGGTCGGTCACCACCAGCACCATGTCATCGGCATACGCCTTTACCAGGGAAGCCTCTTTGGTCGCCTCTTCCTTTCGGTCAAGTTTCCAGGCAGCCTCCCAGGCCATTAACCTGGTGGCGTCTATTTCAATAGCCATCTCCGCCAGCATGAAAGCGATTGCCTGTCTAGACGCAATCGGCTCGCCGAAGGCAAAACGCTCTTTGGCATAATCTCTCGAGTACTCAAAAGCAGCTCTGGCTACACCGACCGCCATCGCTGAGAGAGCCACCCGTGAGCAGTTCATAATACGCGAGAACTCACATCCCTTGTCACCACCCAGCCGATTCTCCTTGGGTATGCTGCAATTCTTCAGACTCAGTTCGTATGTGGCCAAGGCCTTAATGCCCATGTTCTTTTCGCGCTCGCCAATCGCTAGCCCCTTGGAACCTTTCTCGACGATGAAAGCTTGACTATTGCCTTTCCCTGCGGCATAGACCAGTAACACGTCGGCATCAGCCGCTAGCGGAACATAGCACTTCTGCCCTTTAAGCACGTAGCTTCCGTCCTTCAGACTCGCAGTGGTTGAAAGAGAGCCAGGGTCAAAATTAAAGCGAGGCTCGATGAGAGCCGCGGTATCTGCTTTGTACTTATCCTCACAAAAAGCAGGAAGATACTTTTTCTTCTGCTCGGCGGTTCCCATCTCAAGAATAGGATAAGCCACCAGCGCCGGGCATAGAATATGCATGGTCATAGATAAGTCACCCCAGGCTAATTCTTCGGCAATCAGCGCACCAGTTATAGCTGAGTGCTCGCCACCCGAACCGCCGTACTCTTCTGGGATGCCGGAGGAAACCAGCCCCATTGCCCAGGCAGTATCGATGATATGACCGGGAATTTCACCGTTTTCATCGCACTCCCTGTAGACTTTTCGCATCTCATCGTTGGCAAACTGCTTTACCAGTTTCACGATCATTTGTTGTTCTTCAGTCGGACTAAACGAAATCATATCTCAACTCCTTTCAGAATACATATAGTTTCAATACAACCTTCGAGCGAGATAATTTAACATGGCCAGAACCTTTCGTCAAGGTTAAATATACCTGATATTATGTTAAGAATGCCCAGACGAAGCGCCGTATTTTATTACCAGGGCGGAGGTACTAAATTGACAAGCCTTTACCTAACCACTCTGGTTCTGCTATTATCTGCAAACATGCAGATTAAGCTAACCTTTCTCGGTGCGGCTCAAAGCGTCACCGGCTCATGCTACCTCATTGAAGCCGGCAACACCAGGTTTCTGGTCGACTGCGGGCTTTATCAGGAGAGGGAACTCACAGGACGCAACTGGGCGCCTTTTCCCTTCCCCCCGGAATCTCTCGATTGCGCTCTTCTGACCCATGCCCACCTCGACCACAGCGGCCTTTTGCCCAAGCTAGTCCGCGAAGGCTTCCGCGGCCCGATTTACGCCACGGCTGCCACCACCGAAATCTCAGAAATCATACTCCTCGACGCGGCACACCTCCAGGAAGAAGATACCGAGTTCAAAAGAAAGAGACACCAAAAAGAAATGAGGAAAGGCCCTTATCCGGAGGTTCCATTATACACGGTAGATGACGCCAGGGCTTCTTTTCCACACTTCTCACCAATCCAGTATGAAAAACCTGTCAATATCAGCGAAGATATCGAAGCCACCTTCTATGATGCCGGTCATGTCCTGGGCTCATCAATGATAACAGTCAAAATAAGACAAAACGGAGAGGAGAGGACGATTCTTTTCTCCGGAGACGTAGGCCGGTGGGACAAGCCGATATTGCATGACCCTACTTTGTTCGAAGCAGCAGACTATGTACTTGTGGAGTCCACGTACGGCGATAGGTTAAGCGAGTCCTTGGAAGACGCAGCTGACAAGCTGGCCGATACCATAAACGCAACCGTGAAATCCGGAGGAAATATAGTTATACCCAGCTTCGCTTTGGAGAGGTCGCAGGAGATATTGTACTATCTCAACCAATTTCTCATCGAAGACCGCATACCGCACCTGATAGTTTTCGTCGACAGTCCTATGGCATTAAGTATTAACCAGGTGTTTGAACATCATCCCGAGCTGTTCGACGAGGAAATGACTAAATTTATGCAGCAAGGGTCTCCCTTCGGCTTTCGCGGCCTGAGCCTTGCCAGAACAGCCAGCGAGTCGAAGGCGATAAATCAAATAAAGGGAACTGCTATTATCATCGCCGGCTCCGGAATGTGCACCGGCGGCAGGATAAAACACCACCTGGTAAGCAACATCTCGAGGCACGAGAGCACCATACTTTTTGTCGGCTATCAGGCAGTAGGGACTTTGGGCAGAGAAATAGTCGACGGCGCCAAGGAAGTCAGGATATTTGGGCAACACTATCCGGTCAAAGCCAGAGTGATACAGATAGACGGCTTTTCGGCACATGCCGATAGGGACGAGCTTATCAAATGGTTATCAAGCCTGCGCCAGCCTCCGAGACGCCTCTTCGTAACTCACGGAGAATCAAGCGTATCACAGCATTTCGCCAGTATGGTGAAAGACAAGATGGGTTGGAACGTTAGCGTCCCAGAATACAAAAGTCAGGCTATTCTGGACTAGACACTCAGTCTAAGATTGCTTGGCTATAGCTCGTCTGCCGACAATTTCGCGCTTAATATACCATTGCTGGACAGTTTGAATAACTTCCTCGGGTGTGTCACAAATCCTGAGCAGGTCGAAGTCCTGTTCAGAGACGAAACCCCTGGCCAAAGTTTGACTTCGCAACCAGTCCATAAACTCCTTCCAGTATTTACCATCAAACAAAACAACAGGGAAGGGTTTTATTTTGTGGGTCTGCATCAATGTCAGCACTTCGGACAATTCATCAAGCGTTCCCAAGCCGCCGGGCATGATGACAAAGGCAGTGGCATACTTCACCAGCATGACCTTGCGAACGAAGAAATGGTGAAATATTATAGAGCGGGTTGTATAAGGATTAAGTGCCTGTTCTTCCGGCAATTCGATGTTGAGCCCTATTGAGGCAACACCGGCTTCGAGTGCGCCTTTATTGGCGGCTTCCATAACGCCAGGTCCACCGCCGGTTATTATGTTAAAGCCCAGCTCTCCCAGCCGCCGGGCTATCTCCTCCGTCTGAGCGTAAAGCCCGTCGTCGGCCTTCAGCCGCGCTGAGCCGTATATAGTTATCGCCGGCTCTATACCTGAAAGGCTATCAAATCCTTCCACCAATTCTCCGATTATGCGGAACATCCGCCATGAGTCTTCTTTAACTAGTTCGTTTATCTCATATTCGTGTACCATGTCTACCTCCGCTTCAATCAGATATTACCATACTGGATATAAAAACTGCGAATAGCCACACCAAATTGACTTGACACAGTTCGATAAGGATTCTACACTTATCCAAGCTTGTGAGGTATAACGACCATGATTTGTCCTGCCTGTAAAAAAGACATGATAGTTGTCGAGTATAGCAATGTTGAGCTCGACTATTGCCTTAACTGTCACGGAGTATGGTTCGACTCTGACGAACTCGAGCTTTTGCTGAAGTCCATGAACTTAGATACTCCCGACCTGCTGTTGAGCCGCATCTTAGCTTCCGCAGAAGCCGGGGCATCGGAAAACAAAAGAAAATGTCCTATCTGCCGGCGGAAAATGAAAAAAACAACCATAGGCGAACATCCGGAAATACTGGTAGATGTTTGCTCGCAGAAAGATGGCCTGTGGTTCGACGGCGGTGAGGTAGCTCAGTTGCTAAAAGAGCTGGCTAAGAAAAAACCGGCAGGGCAGGAATCTCAGCACAGAGTAATAAGTTTCCTGGGAGAAGTATTCCAGGCTCGTGACTGATATAAACGGGGTAAAATGTAAAGGAGGCATTTTATGACGATAGTAATCTGGGTAATCATAGGCATCGTAGTCATTCTTCTTATCGCCTTTGTCGCCATCTACAACGGCCTGGTCCGGCTGCGCAACCAGGTGAAGAACGCCTGGGCGCAAATTGACGTCCAACTGAAAAGGCGACATGACCTTATACCCAATCTGATTGAAATGGTCAAGGGCTACATGAAATACGAGCGGGAGACACTGGAAGCCATAACCAAGGCTCGCACCCTCGCCCAGCAGGCAACGTCCGCCGGGCCGGGTGAGCGAGCCAAGGTTGAGGGTGAGCTAAGCTCGGCTTTGACCCGCCTTCTGGCTGTGGCTGAAAGATATCCCGACCTCAAAGCCAGCCAGAACTTCCTGTCTCTCCAGGAGGAGCTAGCCTCAACCGAAAACAAAATCAGCTTCTCCCGCCAGTTTTACAACGATTCGGTGTTAAACTACAACAACCAGACCCAAATGTTTCCGTCGAACGTCATAGCCGGCATGGCTGGCTTCAAGCCGGGCGAATTCTTTGAGGTCACCGTAGCTGAAGAGAAAGAAGTACCGAAAGTAAGTCTTACTTAATTATTTTAGAGGAAATCCCGAATTCAGGTCCTAAACAATAATATTTAGGCTTTGGTGTTTGGGATTTCAGCTTATTTTTATGTGGCAACAGATTCGGTCTAATCGAACCAGGTCCGTCTTCCTGGTCATTGGGATGGGCTTATTGCTCGCCCTGCTCGGTTATTTCCTGGGCCTGTACTTCGTTGGCAGCGGCGAGGTTGGTCTGTTCATTGCGCTAATAATATGGGGTATCATGAGCCTGGTCGGCTATTTCCAGGGAGACAGCATCCTGCTCACAGTGTCACGAGCCAGAAAAATTGCCCCCGATGACCACCCCCGCTTGTACAACGTAGTCGAAGAAATGAAAATCGCCTCGGGGCTAAATAAAATGCCCGACATATACATCATGGACGACCCGGCACTCAACGCCTTCGCTACCGGCCGAGACCCAAAACGGGCTACCGTGGCAGTCACCTCAGGCCTGCTGCAGAAACTCAACCGGGATGAGCTGCAGGGAGTCGTCGGGCATGAAATGGCACATGTTAAGAACCGGGATGTGCTGTTGATGGCTATGTGCGCTGTCCTCCTCGGTACCATCGTTGTTCTGGCCTGGTATGCCTCGCGATTCCTGATTTTCGGCGGCATGGGCAGGACAAGAAGAAGCTCTTCTTCGGGAGGCGGCAGCGGGGGTCAGATTATAATTCTCGCTGTAGCCATCATCCTGATGATACTGGCACCTATTTTAGCTCAATTGATTTACTTAGCCGTCTCTCGGAGGAGAGAATACCTGGCCGATGCCTCCTCAGCTTTATATACCAGATACCCGGAGGGATTGGCATCAGCGCTGGAAAAAATAGCCGCCTCTACAGACCAGCTAAAATCGGCTAATAAAGCCACAGCACCGATGTATATTATCAACCCTTTCCGCAAACAGGGGATGTCCGCCGACAACCTTACCAGCACCCACCCACCTATATCCGAACGGATACGCATCCTCCGCGCCATGGCTGGCGCCTCCTATGAAGACTATTCTATAGCTTATCAACAGGTTCTCCATACCGACAAGGTATTTATACCGGCTGCTGCGGCAGCGGCTGCCGGAACTGTCGCTCTCCGAGCCGCACAACCAGAGGCACCCGAAAAGCTTGAAGAAGTACAGCGGGCTCGAGAGACCACCAACGCGCTGTGGAACGTCCACAAGTACAAAACCATCACCTGTGCCTGCGGCACCAGGCTGCGGTTGCCACCCAGCTACAAGTTGCCCGAAATCAAGTGCCCCCACTGCGGTAGAATCAACCCGGTTTAAATTGTAGGGGCAGACCTTCAAGTCTGCCCGCCTGTCCGTCTCTGTCAAGAAAGAGTTGAAACAAGGTTGACTTATTCTCTCTCCCCTGGAGGGAGAGAGTTAGAGTGAGGGGGATAGGAGTGCATCAAATGGACTTGCCGCTTTAGCTGCAATATAATAAAGACTTAGTCCAAAGCATTACGGAAAAACTCAGTCTACATCTTAAAATAAACGCGGAGGGATAAATGCCATCGGAGAAGCCTAGAAAGAGGAATGTCAAAAAAAACATCCGCCAGATGGAGATAGACGATATCAGTGCCGTCTATCACCTGGGAGAGAAGCTTTTCACCAGCGAGGAGTTCCCCATGCTCTACCGTACCTGGGACCAATTTGAGGTAACCGATTATTTCACCTCCGACCCTGATTACTGTCTGGTCGCCGAAACCGAGCCGGACGGGAAGATTGTCGGCTTCATAATAGGTACTACCATTGAGAAGGAAGGCACCGCCTGGAAGAAATACGGATACCTGAGCTGGATAGGTGTGGCTGAATCGTTCCAGAGAACCAATCTGGGCGTTCGCCTATACCGGAAGCTGGAACAGAGGCTGCGGAGAAACGGTGTCCGCATGATTATAGCTGATACCGATGCTGAGAATGAGCCGGCCATCGCCTTCTTCAAATCAATTGGTTTCACTGATAGCAGCCAGCACGTCTGGCTGGTCAAAACCATTCGCCGTCCAAACGAAAACTCCTCAAAAACCACGTGAATTATGACAAACCGATGAATATAAAACCGAAAAGACTGAAAAATCTCCTCAAGGACCTGGTAGACATATACAGTCCATCAGGCAAAGAAGAGGAAATCGTTGAGTTTACCGAGAAATATCTCAAGAAACACGGCCTGGCGGTAAGAAGGCAGGAAGTCGATGAGAACCGCTTCAACCTGATAGTCTTTCCGCAGGGAAAAGACGAGGTCGAACTTTGCTTTGTCGGACATCTCGATACCGTTACCGCGCATGACCTCGAGGATTTCGGCTCCAGTGAGGAAAACGACACTATATCTGGCCTGGGCACTACGGATATGAAAGCCGGCTGCGCCGCCATGATTGAAGCCTTCATTGCCCTGGCCAGCA
>JBAVQV010000063.1:0-5429 GCA_049694415.1 Dehalococcoidia bacterium | reverse complement strand
CGGCTGATATGGTTATCACGAAGATATTTATCGGCGATATTTATATATTCGGAGGCCACTCTGATTGGCGCCGCCTTAGAATAACGTGCCTGCTTAAGTTGGTCAAAGTCAGCCTTGGGAAAGTCCTGGCTGACTACGGCTACAACTTTTACCTGTCCGAAGTCGAGGTCTAAAAGCTCCTCCACCGGACTTGAAGGAAAGCGACACAGATGGTCAAATAGCCAGTCTTTACCCGTTATAGCCAGGTCGAAATTGCCGTTGGCTACCTGAAGCGGCATGTCCTGAGGTCGGATAACCTTAGCCTTAATCCAGTCCATGTTGAAGACCGGGCGTCGATTTAGCTTGTCTTCCGAATAGCCTTGCAGTTCCAGCCCGGCTTTGTTAAGGAACTCCAAGGTTGGTGGTTGTTGATGTCCGTCGGGCAGAGCCAGCCAGATTTTTTGTTCACTGGAATCCGGACGAAAATTGTTGGAGCTTTTTGCCGCTTGCGGTTTGATTTTTAGCCATGGTTTGTTTTTCATCTCCAGAGCCTGACTGAAATAGGTTATTATCCGGCTAACATTCTTGGTCTGCCAGCTCTCTTTATTGGCGATGAGACAGGCGTTGGAAGGCATTAAAGTTAATAAAGGTATTAAGCTCTGCGCTATTATTTCTGGCTCATCTTTTGCCCACAGTAGCACCAGGTCAGCATTCTCCGGCGGATAGGCTTCAGCAGCACCCCATACCGGAAATATCCTGAACTTTCTCAGCCTGAGGTTTAAAGCTGCCAATTCTGCCAGATTTGGGTACTCGGTTACTATTCGCCAGCTATATAGCCCGGCTGATAAATCCTGCAGGCTGGATAACTTACCATAGCGGCTGGCAGCCAGATAGAGGTTTCCTTTGCTGTATCCTAAATCGGCTACCTTGAGCACGGCACTGGTCGGATACTTGGCCAGAAGCTCTTCAACCCAGTCCAGGCTGCAGATGCCTAAATCGTAATTGCCCACAGCTACCTGGACGGGTACGTCTTTTTCTTGAAATATCTTGGCTGAAAGATGAGGAAGTTTTGTCGATTTGAGCCGGTAGGCGCGTGTCCCTTGAGTGTAGCCTTCAAATGCGAGCTCTGTCTCTTTCAATAGACGGGCGGTAGCCGGTAAAAGCCTACCCTTGGGCAAAGCCAGTTTGACATTGTCGGATTGGACTGCAGTTGACAAGTTATGCCGAGCCTCCTACTATTTTGATGACGTCAGCTATCGAAGACGCCTCGTTTTTCTGGTTTCGGATTGGGTCAATAACGGTAAAAGGAATAGGCTTGTCTCGGACAGCAACTACCCATTGTCCACCCGATTGGCGACCGTTGAAATCAAGCTCAGTCACATAGCCCGCCTTGCGGAGCGCTCCGGCTAGCTCGAAGCTGGCTCTAATTGCGTCTGCCGTCGCTGCATCGCAGCGAATCAGGATTTCTGGTTCTGTCCTTCGTTTGGCTTTGGGCTGTATTAAATTAACCAGTGGCTCAACGTAGAGAGCAAAGCCACAGGCTGGCGTTTTTGGTCCGCCTATCAGCGGGATAAGGTTGTCATACCTACCGCCGCTGCCTATTTTGTAACCTTTGGCCGATAATTGGAAGCAAAGCCCGGTGTAGTATTCGAAGCCTCGCGTGGATGTGATGTCAATCTGGTAATTACAGCCCAGAGTATCCAGCAGCCCTGTGATTTCAGCAAAATTGGTCAGTGCTGTCTTTAAGCTTGGCGGAATCTGAGGCATAGCCTTCAGGTTTTCCAGAAAACCGCTGGTTTTTCCCCTGAAGTCAAGGAACAATGATACCAGCCGGCCAATCTCAGAGTTTTTTGGCTTGGCTTCTGTCAGCGCCTGCCAGTTGCCGTCAAGAATCTGGTCGAGCAACTTAACTTCCTCTTCAGAACTTAGCTTCAATTCTTTGAGTAAAGCATTCAGCACTCCAGCGTGAGATAATTGTATCTGAACGTCGCTAATACCTAACTGGCGTGTAGTTTCAACGGCTAGCAGAATTAATTCTATATCTGACGCAGGTTTGTCGCTGCCTATAAGTTCCACTCCGCATTGCCATCGTTCCCTGTTCTCCTTTCCCGTCTCCTCAAAAGCGAAGACATTGGTGACATAGAAAAGTCTGGCTATTTCATTTTGGGGTAAGTTTTCGATGTAAAGTCTGGCGACGGGTATAGTTCCGTCCGGCCTCAATACTACTCTCTCACCGCTCCAGCCGTCCCAATCAAGGAATGAGTACACCTTGCTCAGCATATTCGGAGTCAGTGTTCCGGCGGCGGTGAACAGGTGCAGATATTCCAATGTGGGTGTTCGCACTTCCTGATAACCCCAGCTCAGGCATGACTTCCTGAAGACATCCTCGACATAGCGGAATGCCTTGGTGTCTTTAGGCAGTAAGTCTCGAGCCCCCTTGCACTTTTGACTTATCATATTCTGAATCCTGTTCAAGTTGACCTATTCTACACTAACGAGCTTTGCCTCGCAAAGACATTTTTGAGACAGTGCTTGATGTTTCGAATTTTTAGAATTTTAATTTTGATATTGTTTGGGATTTGTAATTTGGCATTTGGAATTTTTAGGCGCTACATGTAGCCTCGACCCTTCAGGGTCGAGCACCCGAGGTTAAAACCTGGGGCCTACATCTATTGTCGGGATTGCCACGGCTTCGCCTGGCAATGACATTTTTTGTAGCCTCGACCCTTTAGGGTCGAGTACCCGAGGTTAAAACCTCGGGCCTACATTTGGGCGGATTAGAGTCACTGCTCCAATCCACCCAGTACGGCGAACCTGAATGTTGCAGCCTGTCGCCAAAATTGGGAATATATACCCCGTTTGCTGTCAATGACGAGGTTAAACTATAATTGAGTTATTCTGTAACCGATGTTTAAAGCCGGGCTTCGATTCAACTTTATCCTCTTTTTAGCTGTCCTGTCAGCTATCTCTTTCATTTCCAGCGTGGTTAGAGCAGACTCGTCAAAAATAGAAGTATTAACTGTTAATGGCACTATTGTCCCTGTAGTTGCCAGTTATATAGACCGTGGTATCGGCCGAGCTGAATCTGAAGGCGCTGTGGCCTGCATCATCGAATTGAATACGCCCGGAGGGCTTCTAAATTCCACAGAAGATATTGTGCAGCGGATTTTAAATGCCAAGGTGCCGGTAATAGTCTACGTTTCACCTCGCGGTAGCTGGGCGGCTTCGGCCGGTACTTTTATTACCATATCGGCGCATATTGCGGTCATGGCTCCGGGGACCAGTATCGGAGCCGCTCACCCGGTTAGTACCGGTGAACAAATGCCTGAAGAGGTATCAAAGAAGGTAACCGAATATTCAGCGGCCTGGATAAGAAGTATCGCTGAAACGCGAGGGCGTGACGCCGAACAGGCGGCATTGGCGGTTTCAGAAAGTAAGTCATTTACTGCCTCCGAAGCCTTAGAGGCCAAGCTTATCGATTTACGGGCCGACGACCTGGAAAGCTTGATTAGCCAAATAAATGGCTGGAAAGTTACCTTGGCCAACGGCAACGAGGTTACTATTGATACCACCGAATATACACTGAACGCAAACGAAATGAACCCCATCGAACGTTTCCTTCACGTCATCAGCGACCCTAATATCGCTTATATACTGATGACTCTGGCCACTATAGGCTTAATAACCGAGATTTCAAATCCAGGCTTGATATTCCCCGGGGTCATTGGCGGCATTTGCCTTTTTCTAGCTTTTTATTCTCTGGGTGTGCTTAATGCTTATTGGGCCGGAGTGCTGCTCATATTTCTGGCTATCGGGCTATTTGTGGCTGAGGTTTTTACCCAGGCTTTTGGTATACTTACAGCCGGTGGAATCGCTTCACTAGTTATCGGTTCTATGATACTGTTTAGTCATAGCTCACCGGAAATGCAAGTAAACAGAGGTTTAATCGCCGGGGTAGCTATTCTCATAGCTGCCTTCATAATTTTCATTGTCGGTGCCGCGGTTCGAGGGCAAAGGCGGCGGGTGGCCACCGGCGCTGAAGGATTAATTGGCAGAGTGGCTGTAGCCAAAACGAGCCTGGACCCAAAGGGCACGGTTCTCGTTGACGGCGAGCTCTGGAAAGCTGCAGTCGACACTGGTAAGGTAGAGCCAGGAGAGGAGGTGACGATAACCAAGGTCGAAGGGCTGAAACTGTTTGTAACTCAAAGGAAAAGTAAAGGGAGGAAAATATGAGTCTAATTCTTATTGTAGTCATTGCTTTCATAGTGATAATACTGCTGGCAGCAGCTATCAGGATTGTCCAGGAGTATGAACGCGGAGTTATTTTTCGTCTGGGGCGATTCGTTGGTGTTAGGGGACCCGGATTTATCTTGCTAATCCCGTTTATCGAACGTATGGTAAAGATTGACCTGCGTGTGGTCACCATGGACGTGCCGAGTCAGGAATGTATTACGCTGGATACGGTTACAGTTAAAGTCGATGCCGTGGTCTATTTCAGGGTTATGAAGCCCGAAGATGCCGTGCTCAACGTAGAGCAGTACATTAGAGCTGCTTCGCTGCTGTCACAGACCACCCTGCGAAACGTCGTCGGCCAATCTGAGCTCGAAGACCTGCTGGCTCATCGAGACAAAGTCAATGAAAAGCTCCAAACACTGATTGATGAAGGGACGGAGCCGTGGGGCATAAAGGTAAGCATGGTAGAGGTCAGAGATGTTGAGCTGCCTGACACGATGAAACGGGCTATGGCGGCACAGGCTGAAGCTGAGCGAGAGAGACGAGCTAAGATTGTGCATGCTGAAGGTGAAGCTCAGGCTGCGGAAAAGTTGGCTGAGGCAGCGAAGATTATTGCCACTCAGCCTTCAGCTCTTCAGCTTCGTTATCTTCAGACTCTGACCCAGATCGCTACCGAGCGGACCAACACGATAGTGTTCCCCTTGCCGATGGACTTGATAATGCCGATGCTTGCCAAGATTAGTCAGGCGAAGAAATAGTTGACCTGTACACCTGCCCCCTTTTGGGGGGCAGGGGGAATCAATCTTTTATTACCGTGACATCACCGGCCACGATTTCGGTAAGGCTACCGTCAGCGCGGCGGAGGATGAGGTTGCCGTTTTCGGTAACCGTTTTCGCCTTGCCTTGTTCCACTGTTTTTCCGGTCTTAACCTTTATCCGCTTGCCTAAAGTTTCCATGCTTTTCTGCCATTCTTTGTGAACCGGTGCACCGGCTTGAGCCTCCAGATACAACTTCTCCATCTCGAATAACACAGTGCTGGTAAGCTCAACATTTGATATTTGCTGTCCTGCCTCATGGGACAGACTGGTAGCTATGTCAGCGATATCAGGGAAGTCGAGAGGGTTTAAATTAACATTTATGCCAATGCCTATAACTGCAAAATTTACCTTGTCTCCCTTGACCTCATTTTCTATCAGTATGCCGCAGACCTTTTTAC
>JBAVQV010000062.1:0-4971 GCA_049694415.1 Dehalococcoidia bacterium | reverse complement strand
CCGCGGACATTAGATAGCTCCCGCTGCACAGCTAATATATCTTCTACCTTCTCTGCCTTCTTGAGCAGCTCCAGGTATTGAGCTTCGGTCGCCTCATAGTTGCGAAGCTGAGCCTGTAAATCCGTGTATTGCTCGGTTACATCCTGACTGTTGGTGCTCTCATTGGGTACGTTGACCGCTAACTTGCGGAGTTTGTCGAAGGCTTCATCGAAGCGGTCGGACGGCACTCGAATGGAAATTTGGCCGTAGGTTATGTCTTTGTCTCCCTGTTTATTGGAGGAGACTACGTAGCCATTCAAGTCTTTGGCAATTGCAGCCACACCGGTCATGGCTACGGTTATATCATTCACCTCCAAAGTCATATTGCCATTCTTCACGATTTTGCGGTCTATGTCCGATGTGCCGACTTCACCGGCCGTGGAGCTGGATGCGGCATCGTAGGCGTTGCTCTTGAACTCCACCGGTGGTGCTGCTGGTGCCGGTAAAGGAACTGTTCCTGTGGCGAATGGAGGCTCTGATATTGATGTTTGTTTAGTCGCACAGCCTGCAGCCAGTACCAGCCCCAGGATTATAAGTACGGGTATGAGGATTTTAACCAGCTTGTTCACTTTGTAACCTCCTTTTATCTGTTTCTCTATGTAATATACGCATAATCCGGAAAAGTATTACATAAAGAGCATGCCCCAGAGACGAATCTGATATAATATTTGAATATTGAGCGAGCTTGGCAGTTATCATTCTCTTTTGATTCAGGACTAGTATATCAGATAGGGGGCATGAATGGTTCAGTCTATAGTTGAAGAGTTGGAGCCGTTATTCAATCCCAAGTCGGTTGCTGTGGTTGGGGCCACAACTAACTGGAACAAGTGGGGACACTCAACATTTACCAGCGCTCTTAACGGTTTCCGCGGTCTGGTGTACCCGGTCAACAACAAAGAAAGTGAAATTCTGGGCCATAAGGCCTTCCCCCGGGTCACTGATATACCCGCCTCCGTTGACCTTGCTATTGTCGTCATCCCGTCTACCGGTGTGGCTCCGGTCATGGAGGACTGCGTGGCCAAGGGCGTGAAGGCGGGCGTGATTATTTCAGCCGGCTTTGCTGAGATTGGGAAAGAAGGTAAAAAGCTGCAGGACGAGGTCTTGAATATTGCCAGGAAAGGCAACATTCGTTTCATCGGCCCTAACTGTATGGGGTTCTGGAGCGCTTCGTCCGACTTGAGGGGATTTATGTTTCCCTTGCCGGTAAAGGATGGGCCGTTGGCTTTTGTATCGCAGGGTGGAAATGTCGGCGGTGCCGTGATGACATCTGGCTTTATGCGTGGAGTCGGCTTTCATCGCTACGTAAGCTGTGGCTGTGCCGCGGACATACAGATTGAGGATTATATCGAGTATTTCGGTCAGGACCCGGAGGTAAAGATTATACTGGCATACATTGAGGGTCTGGTTGACGGTCGTCGCTTCATGGAGAAGGTAAAAAAGGTGACGCCGACAAAACCGGTAATTGTCCTGAAACCGGGTAAAACAGACGCTGCCGCCAAGGCGATAACGTCTCACTCCGGGGCGCTGGCAGGCTCTGACGAAGCCTATGAGGCCGCGTTCAAAAGTATCGGTATCACCAGGGTGGAAAGCCCCGAGGAGTTGCTGGATGTAGCCATTGGATTTCTAACCCAGCCGCTGCCTAAGGGCAGAAACGTGGCTATACTGACCCCCGGTGGCAGCTACGGCATTCTATGTGCCGAAGCTTGCGCCACGGAAGGCCTGGAAGTAGTCAAATTGCCTGATAGGGTTATTGCGGCGCTGGATAAGGTTTTTCCGCCCCGATGGAGCCACGGCAATCCGGTGGACCCGGCTGGTGATAGGAACTTACTTACCTTTCTTACCGCTCCGGGCAAGCTGTTAAAGGTGGACGAGATTGATTCTTTGATTTTCATGGGATTCAGCGGTTTCTCGATTTTTGCCTCACTGTTCGTCTCCAGGGAATCCGGTGAGGCTGCTCCATGGGTTTCTTCACGCGAGGCATTCCGTGAGATGGCCGTGGAATTTACCAGTGCGCTCATTTCCAAAGATACCGTGAAAATCGGCAAGACCGTATTTCCTATCGTTTCCGGTATGGCCTCAAGGATGGGAATTTACCATGAGGAAGATGTCGCTGAACTGACTGAGATAATTGCCGCTGCCATCGTCTCAGGCCGTCTCAGAGTTCCATTCCTCGTTAGCGCCTTCCTACCGCCCGGCTCTCAAGCTCTGACCGAGATGGGAGTTAAAAACCCACCGACAGCTAACGAAGCGGTAGCTCATTTTCTGGTGGCACTGGCTGAGCAATGGGTGGCGAGCTACAAGAAGCCGGTGCTAACCACCACCTTTTTTACCGTGGACCAGCCCCGGCTACAGGGCACTCACTACGCTTATCCTTCCGGCAGGCACGCCGCCAGGGTGCTGATTAAGATGGTGGAGTATAAGGAATACCTGGAGGCAAGAGGTTCGAAATAACAGGTAAAAATGTAAAAATAAAGGGCGGCCTTTTTCAAGTCGCCCTTCGTAAAGTTTCAGACTAAATGTCCGCCTATTAACGATTATTCTTAACCTTTTGTTCTACCTTTATCTGTCACTGGCTATCGCCGTTTTCTTCATTGCTCCGCTTTATTCTCGCTGTTCCTATTCATTATCGTTGTCTTTGTTTTTTTTACCCGCATGTTCAGCAGCCTGGGACTTCGGGTTAAATGGTTTTTGAAGACCCGGTGCAGTCTCAATGCCTTTGCCGGGAACTCCCATCAGCTTGAGTATTGCAGCCTTGGTCAGAGTGACGTTATCGGAGTTAACAGTGTGTTTAGCAGCCTGGGACTTCAGATTGAACGGCTTTTGTAGCCCGGGCGCGGTATTAATTCCTTTACCTATGCCTCCCTTCAGCTTAAGTATTTCGGTCTTGGTCATGGTGCCATTGTCGCTGGCGGCATTATCGGTGCGTGCAATTGTGTTTGTTAGATGAACTGCCCATCTGTCAAATGTTTTGTCAATACAAAAACTATCCTTTTCTTGGGCGCTGGCAGTAGCCGAGGACGCCGACATCAGCAACGCGACGATGGCTACCATCACAGGAATGTTCCACTTTTTCATCTTTTGAACCTCCTTTAGTGGTTTTACTCAAATCTCAATCTGGAGACCTGAAGGCTGAACCCAGTAGTTACTCTTATTATCTGTGCCACCTGGTAGGGGATTGCTGAGTGGTGCTGGGGCTGGCAGGACTTGGCGCGGTATCGTTATCGCTCTGGGCGTTATGCTCGCCAGTGTCTTGGGCAGGAGGATTTTTCTTAGATATTGTATCAATGGCTTTCTGCCAATCAGGTTTAGCTGTTTGTGATGCCTTTTCCTTAGCATCTTTCAAAGCTGTTAGGCTACTGACGGTACTCTGCTCCAGGGACCCTTTCCAATGCTTGGTTTTGGCCGCCGTAACATTATCTGTTGTAGCAGTTGTCGGCGGTGTAGCAACAGCAGGCGGTGTAGTAACCGCAGGTGTTGTCGTAATTTCAGGTGGCGTGGTAACCGAAGGCGGCGTGATAGTTTCAGTTGGAGTGGTATTCTCGGACGCCGTTGTAACTTCAGGCGGCGTGGTAACTGCAGGTGGAGTAGTAACTGCAGGAGGTACATAAACTGGAGGTTGGGGCTCAGTACCTTCTGCCTTGATTATGGCGGCTATAGCTTTTTCAAATTGGTCGTTATACCTCTCGGCTGCCTTGGCAGCCTGCTCGGTATCGCCCGCGTTGGCCATGGCTTCCACTTCGGTAGCCCTAGTCTGGGCCAGTTCGGTTTGAACCTGGGCTTTTTGCGTGTCGGAAACGGCCAATGTCAGCCGCACCTGTTCTGTTGCCAGCTTTACCGGATAAAGTGGTTGGTCAGGCAAGGCCTGTGACGAGGCGGCCATAGCACTGCCGGTGGTCAACACCAGTACAAGGACAACAGTTACAGCTACCGCCCAGCTATGCCGCCACCAGGTAGAAGCCCCGGGAGTTTCGGCTGGTGTTTGTTGCCTCGGATAGCGCTGCGCTGATTCAAGACGAACTCGCGCCCAGTGTTTAAATGCAGGTCGAGACTGGATATAGGAAACTCTCCGGCCTATGTCAAAGGTGGTTTTAAGCAGCGGCTCGAGTTCAGCACGATGTTGCGGATAGCTCCTAAGGCAGCTCTCAAGGCTTTCGCCGGAGCGTATTCGCTCATAACATTCGTTGAAAATGTCGTCTAATTTTCTAGCCATCCAATTTTCCGTAAAGTACTTTTTTTAATGAAGCCGTAGCATTGAACTGCAATGCCTTGACTGTCCCCTCGCTTTTGCCCAGCGTTCTTGCTACCTCGGCAATCGATAGTTGCCCGATAAAGCGTAGAGTGGCAACGTCTCGCTGGGCCGCCGGCAACTGTTCCAGTGCGGCTTTCAGTTGGTAAACTTCATAATCCCTTTCTGTCATCTGTATCGGGTCTTCCACACTTTTGGCATAAGCTTCCTCAAGTGGGGCTCTTTTCTCCTTCGATTGTTTCCGTACATGGTCAATTACCCTGTTATGAGCGATCTTGAATAACCAGGCGGCAAATGGCAGGTCGCGCCACTTGTAAGAGCTAATTGATTCCAGCGCTCTGATGAATACATCTTGAGTTAAATCCTCCGCCTCAGCCTGATTTCTGACCTTAATATAGATGTAACGATGTATTCTGTCGAAGTTCTGGTTGTATAGCTGGGTAAAGGCTGCTTGATTACCATTTACTGCCTGCTGTACTAAATATTCTTCACTTAACACCAGGAGGACCTCTGACCTGGCGTCTATTATATTAGAACGTAACAGATAAGGAAAACGTTTATATGTACTTCAGCTTTGAGACAAGAATTTTTATTGGGAAGCTGGTGGCTGTACCGAAGCTGGTTGACACAGGTGAATATTTTCTGCACAATTCGGCTTGGAAGGGAGAGATATCCAAATGAACGAT
>JBAVQV010000061.1:0-10940 GCA_049694415.1 Dehalococcoidia bacterium | reverse complement strand
TGAGCAAACCGCCGGCATAATACTTGGCAATCTGGCTAATTAGAGCGTAGCCCTTGGGGTCAAAGAAGACATTTTCTTTTCCTTTAAATAAGCTCTGGTGGACATGCATGCCCGAGCCATTATCTTCAAAGATAGGCTTAGGCATAAATGTGGCTACTTTATTATGTTTCTTACACATATTCTTGACAATATACTTATACCACATCATCTGGTCACCCATCCGAGTCAGGGAGTCAAACTTCATATCGATCTCGCACTGCCCGGCGGTAGCCACCTCATGATGATGTACCTCTATACGAATGCCAGTTTTAATCAAAGTCTGAACAATCTTGGACCTCAAATCTTGTAATGAGTCGTGAGGCGGCACGGGGAAATAGCCTTCCTTGTACCGGGGCTTGTATCCAAGGTTGGGATTTTCTTCCTTTCCAGTATTCCAGTCTGCCTCAACAGAGTCGATGTAATAAAAGCCACAGTGCTGATTTTGACGAAAGCGAATATCGTCGAAAATGAAGAATTCCATTTCTGGACCCCAATAGCTGGTGTCGGCTATGCCTGTGGACTTCAAATATTTCTCCGCTTTGTTGGCGATATATCTTGGGTCTCGAGTATAAGGCTTTTTTGTCAGCGGGTCATGAATATCGCAGATAATACTCAATGTCGGAATCTCACATATAGGGTCGATAACAGCCGAATCAGGGTCAGGGAGAAGTATCATGTCGCTTTCCTGTATTGCCTGAAAACCGCGAATACTTGAGCCATCGAAACCTATGCCATCGACCCAAATGCCTCGAGTTGGGTCATCGATTTCAGTAAGTTCACTAACGGGTATGGTGAAGTGCTGCCATAGTCCGGGCAGATCATTAAATTTAAGGTCTACGAATTCAATGTAGTTTTTCTTTATAAAACTGGCAATTTCTTCCGGTTTCATGATGCCTCCTTTAATGTTTTTTATTTCGTTTTGACGAGTGTTTCACTGATATCGGTAGTTCTCACCCGCATGGCGCTGTCTACGGGTAAAACAAATATCACGCCATCACCTACCTTTCCTGTTCTGGCTGATTTACAGATAACGTCGACAGCAGTTTTGCATTCATCATCGCTCAGCACGATCTCCAATTTTATTTTGGGTAGGAACTCTACTCGATATTCGCCGGCACGCCATTGCAAAGCTATACCCTTTTGCCGACCACGACCGCTCACCTGGGTAACAGTCATGGTCAGGATACCCCTGGCCTCCAGCGCCGATTTTACATCTTCCAGCTTCTCTGGCCTTATAATCGCCTCTATCTTTTTCATTGGGATACACCTCCGTAAGCTCGTTCTCCGTGTTGGGAAATATCAAGTCCAACTACCTCCTCCTCTTCCTTAACGCGAAGTCCCATAGTAGCCTTTAGGATTGTGGCTAGCACCCAGGAAATCCCAAAGGCATAGACCACGATGGCAGCGATGGCAACTAACTGAATGAGAACTTGTTTGACATTTCCATCTATTAAGCCAGAACCAGCCGAATTGACGGCAGCCGTGGCGAAAATGCCGGTGGCTAAAAGCCCCCATGCCCCACCGACACCGTGGCAGGCGAAGACATCGAGCGATTCATCTATCTTGTTCGCCTTATTGCGCCAAATCATGACATAGTAGGAGAGTACTGCAGCTATAGCCCCTATGGGTATGCCAGCCCAAGGCTGGACAAAGCCAGCAGCCGGTGTAATCGCTGCCAGGCCGACAATAGCGCCGGTAGCCGCGCCAAGTACCGAGGGTCTGCGATTTATCCAACCAAGTATCATCCAGGTAAGTGCAGCCGAGGCACCTGAGGTGTTTGTGGCCACAAACGCGCTGGATGCTAAGCCGCCGGCAGTAACTGCGCTTCCGGCGTTGAAGCCGAACCAACCAAACCAGAGTAGAGCAGCACCGAGCACAACATAAGGTATGTTGTTCGGCTCCATTGTCTCCTTCTCTTTAAATCCCAGACGCGGGCCGAGTACCAGAGCTAAGGCTAAGGCCGATATTCCGGCATTCACATGCACCACACCGCCGCCGGCAAAATCGAGAGCACCTAATCTGGCAAGCCAGCCGCCGCTGCCCCATACCCAGTGGGCAATCGGGCAATAAACTACGGTGAGCCATAAGGTACCAAGAACTAGCAATGCGCCGAATTTAATGCGCTCTACTACAGCACCGGTCCAGAGAGCTACAGTGATGATGGCGAATGCAGCTTGAAAAATCATAAACGCCAGATGGGGCACGGTCGTGGCATATACTGATGACGGTGCTTGGCCGACACCTGTAAGGCCAATCCAGTCGAGTGCTCCGATAATGCCGCCCTTGTCAGGTCCAAAGCTTATGCTATAGCCATAAATAATCCAGAGGACGGAAACCAGGGCAAGAATGCCGAAGCTCATCATTATGGTTGACAGGACATTCTTCCTTCGCACCATACCGCCGTAGAAAAATGCCAGGGCAGGCGTCATCAAAAAAACTAGCGCTGTCGATATCAACAACCAGGCAGTGTCGCCAGAATTAACCGACATTTGAATCCCTCCTATCTGGGTGAAGCCATGCATTCATCCTTCACATCAACATCGCCAACATTAACCTGTTCATCTGTCGTATGGCTGTCCCTTTTCGGGAAATATTTACTGGTTTCGTTCTTAACTAGCTTGGGCGAAAGAATAGCCAAGAGAGCCAGAGTTCGATAAATACCCTGGGCTTTGGAAATTTGGGCCAGGTCCTTGTGCATACTCACCTCTATGTACAAGGATACCAGCCAAATGTTTCGGAGTTATTACAACGATGTTAAAATTGTGTTACAAAATTTTTAGGTGCTCTGGCAAGTAATTCCAGAGGATTTTGTGAATCTCTCGGTGGATTTGGCTATGGTGGTTTTAATAGCTCAGGTGGAGTTAATCACTGAACTTGTAGCCTATGTTTCTGACTGTCTCAATAAAAGTATGATTGGCGTCTTCTATCTTGCTTCTCAGCCTTCTTATATGCACATCCACCGTCCTATCACCACCGTAATAATCATAGCCCCAGACCTCATTTAGCAGAGCCTGGCGAGTAAAAACCTTACCTTTATGGCGAATCAGAGACTTTAATAACTCATATTCCTTGAAGGTCAAGACAACCAACCTACCGTTAACCGATACCTCACATTTGGCTAAATCTATCACTAAATCACCACACCTGATGGAATCTTGATTGCCGGCATTATTTATCCGGTTGAGGATTCGCCCTATTCTGGCTACTAACTCAGACAGGTTAAAAGGTCTGACGACGAAATCGTCTATCTCAAAGTTGGAATCAACACCATCGAGAATTCCACGGGGCATAAGCACAATAACAGGTAGATGAACGGCCGACTTTATTTTGGGGAGCTGTTCCGATTTTAAACTGGACCAAGATGAGGTTGATAAGCCATCTGCGTCTACAAGCACCATATCAAGGGCTTCCCTCTTGACCATCTCAACCGCGATATCGGCGCTGTTCGTAGTTAAGCAGGTAAAACCCATCTGTGTAAGCCCTGAATCCAACTCCGCGGCTTCCGCATCATTGCTAGCTACTATCAATATTCTCTTCAAGACCAGGCCTCTCAGAACTTGACGGTCAATTACAAGGTCCAGAAACTTCTCAGTTTACCGATATCTATGACGCCGCTCATTGCCTTGCAGGTCACATCGATTCCTTTTTCTGCGGCAGCGGCTACAGCATTAAGCCCGCTGGGAAGCGCCAATCCAATCTTATTCAACGTTGTAGGTACTTCACATATTGACTCGCCTGCCTTGCCCATTACGACTAGATGGCAAAGATTGAGTGTCTTCAGATTATTAAGAACAGCTTCAGTAGCTGACCTTGAAGGCATTGGAACTTCATGGAAGCTGGCAAGCACCTTTCCCTCGCCTTTTTTTGCCGCTTCAACAACATTGGTCATTCTGCCAGCAATGAAAATCTGGAATGGGTCGACAGTGCAACCATTATATTCTATCAGCTCGACAAAACGCGCCGGCTCGTGATTTCGAATTTGGAGTATGCCGCCAAATTTAGAATCTATGGGGATTCCCGCCTTAAGTAAGGCACCGCTGATAGCGGCGCTGCATACTGTGGCAAAACCTATCTTGTCTGGCTGTATAATTGTGTCCCCCAACCTCTCGCCCCCGGAAGCGATGGCAACCAGATTGCTGGTGCAGAACCCTGAGGCGAAGACATCTTTCATTATCTCCCAGGCTCGAGAGAACTGCTCTTTGGGGAATAAAGATACGTCAATGGGAATATCCCCGGTAAATTCTTCCACATCAAACGTTGTTAGATAAGCCAGCAGCTCGATCCTGCTGGTTACAAAACCTACCTTGTCACAGACCAAAGCACTCTTCAACTCCTCAAGTCCGGGCTCGGTGATTCTCCTGCCGTCCCTGTGTCCGATTGAGCGGGTAAGACCTCGCTCGTCCATTATTTTAAGGTGATACCGTACCGTTCTCTCGTTGAGGCTTACTCCTTGCTCCTTAAGGCGACGTGATATAATCCTGCCGCCTAGTGGTTCTGTCGAATCGCTAAGAACTTTCAGAATGGCTGTTACCTTTCTCTCTACATCACGAGTTTCTTGTCCTATCATCTTCAAGCCCCCTCTAATAGGCGTAGAGCCTGCCATAAGGTCTGAGATAAAGAGGAAATAGCTTCATGAACTTATGTTTTAGTATATCCTGGGTCTGGTAGCCAAAGTGAACAGCAAATTCACCAACGTATTTTTCTAAATTTAGAGAATCTTGCTCATCAAGTTCAGCTACGCCTATTTCTTTACCCAACTGGAAGTCGCTGACAGTCCCCCTGAGATATATGACACCGCCATGCATACCCGTCCCTATGTAATTGGCGCGGTGATTCTCACCCGGCTCTAAATTTAAGCCGAGCAATATTAGGATGCCCCCGGCCATATATTCGCCGAGGAAGTCCTGGGCTGTGTCACCTATAACCAGGACCGGCTTTTTATCGCCGTATTCCTTCATGTGTATACCTGCGCGGTAGCCTACACCCTCTTTGACAAATATCTTACCTCCGCGAGCCGATAAGCCAATAATATCTCCGGCATGACCGTGGACTATTATTTCGCCGCTATTCATGGTGTTTCCGCAGCCGTCTTGGGCATTGCCACGAACGATAATCTTTGGTCCATCCATGAATGCTCCCAGGTCGTTGCCCGGAGTGCCAAATATCTCGATTTCCACCGGCTTGTTCAAATCGGTGCCGATATACCTTTGCCCATAGACATTGCGAAGCTCAATTCGCTGAGCTCCTTTAGATGCCGCTTCCCTCAGTCGTAGGTTGAGCTCGCGAGTCAGCAGGCCATTAGCGTCGATTTGTACGACCGAGTTGCTCTTTCTTCTGGCATTAGTTTGTACCATCTTAGCCTCCTGCCATCCTTACTCCTAAGATATCCAGCTCGGTATCGGTGAGCCCAATGCCTCTTAACGCCAGCCTGTTACCCCGTAAGCTTTCTATAGCATTGATGCCCATGCCGCCGAGTATGTCCTTCAGCTCTATGCTCCAGCCACGTAGAAGGTTAGCCAGACGTTGAGCACCGATATCGGGATTGATTCTCTTGGTCAGCGCCAGGTCACTGGTGCAAATGCCCCAGGCGCATTTGCCGGTATGGCACTGCTGGCAACAGGTACAGCCCAGGGCCATTAGAGCAGCCGTGCCGATGTATACAGCGTCGGCGCCAAGGGCTATTGCTTTAGCCACATCACCACTATTCCTGATGCCACCAGAAATCACCACTGATGCTTGATTTCTAATTCCTTCTTGCCTTAAGCGTGTATCCAGTGAGGCCAGAGCCATCTCGATTGGAATACCGACATTATCGCGGATGATTTTAGGGGCAGCACCGGTAGAACCTCGAAGTCCATCGAGAACTATAATGTCGGCTCCTGCCCTAACCATACCGCTGGCGATAGCTGCGGAATTATGGACGGCAGCTATTTTCACCGATACCGGCTTGGTATAGTTGGTAGCTTCCTTCAAGGCATAGACCAGCTGAGCCAGGTCTTCTATGGAGTAGATGTCATGCTGAGGTGCAGGTGACAGGGCATCCGTCCCCTGCGGAATCATTCTGGTCTTGGATACATCAGCGCTGACCTTCTCGCCGGGGAGATGTCCGCCGATGCCGGGCTTAGCTCCTTGCCCGATCTTAATTTCAACTATTCTGGCAGCATCCAGATATTCAGGATGCACTCCGAACCTTCCCGAAGCTACCTGGACTATAGTGTTATTACCGTACTTATATAGCTTAGGATGGAGGCCACCTTCACCGGTATTCCACAAGGTACCAGCCTCGGTAGCCGCTCGAGCCAGGGACTCCTGAACATTGATGCTTACCGCCCCATAAGACATAGCAGTGAACATCACCGGGACGTCCAGCTTCACTTGGGGCGCTAGCTTTGTCTTCAAGTGCATCGAACTTATGTCTATCTCAACGATATCCGGTTTACGACCAAGGTAAGTAGTTAGCTCCATAGGCTCGCGTAGAGGGTCGATAGAAGGGTTTGTCACCTGGCTGGCGTTCAAAACCAGATGGTCCCAGTAGATGCGCTGGCTTTTGTCATTGCCCATACCAGTGAGTAACACGCCGCCGGTCTCAGCCTGTTTGATAATGTCTTCAATAACCTCAGGACGCCAGTTATAGTTTTCTCTGTAATCGAGAGGGTTTCTTCGTATATTTACGGCATTAGTCGGGCAGAATATGGCGCAGCGATGACAGCCAACGCAGTTTTCCTCGTGACTTCTTACCTCGACGTCTTCGGCATCATAATAATGCACATCGAAGCTGCATTGGTTAACACAAACCTGGCACTGGATACACCGGGCCTGGTCCCTTTCTATGAAAAACTTTGGCGGTAAATAAGTCTTCACTTGAATTCTCCCTTTTTATTGTTCTGTTCTTACCGGGATTCCTCTTTCTCCGAGATAAGCTTTGGCTTGACGTATGGAATAAGTGCGATAGTGAAAGATACTGGCAGCAAGGACGGCGTCAGCCTTACCCAGTACCAGTGCTTTATACAGATGCTCCAGATTTCCGGCACCACCACTGGCGATAATCGGCACCGTCACTGTCTCACCGATAGCACGAGTCAACTCCAAATCGTAACCTGCTCGGTGACCATCGGCATCCCAGCTGGTAAGGAGAACCTCGCCGGCTCCAAGTCCGGCGGCTTTCTCGGCCCAGGCAATAGCATCAATACCTGTCGGTCTCCGGCCGCCATGAGTACAAATCTCCCATTTAAATGCACCAGTCTCATTGCACCGCTTGGCGTCAATAGCTATAACGATACATTGAGAGCCAAACCTGCACGCACCCTCTTTAATAAGCTCGGGATTAAGGACAGCAGCGGTATTTATGCTTATTTTGTCAGCACCTGCCTTGAGCATACGCCTCATATCTTCGATGCTTCGCAGCCCGCCACCGACAGTAAGTGGAATGAAGACCTGTTTTGAGACACGTTCAACTATATCAACCATGGTATCGCGCCTCTCCGGTGTGGCTCCGATGTCTAAAAATACTAACTCATCGGCACCTTCCCGATAGTAAAACGCGGCAAGCTCAACGGGGTCACCGGCATCGCGGAGGTCAGTAAAACTCGTACCCTTGACCACTCGCCCTTGGGTTACATCGAGACAGGGGATAATCCTTTTAGTCAACATCAGCTTAAATCCGTTTTTAATAAGTTCTATTTGGCTCCGGATATCTTTCCTCCCACTAAAGTCCTCCGGCGCTGAAGTGGTTTTCCCAGACTACCTACTATTGGTTCACCGCCTACCGGAATCCAGGCTTCATCTAAATCAGGGCAAATCAGACGAATTGCTGATTCCTCCGAAGAGAGATAAAGCATTTGGTCTTTTATGCCAGCGGTTAGCGGGCGCAGCCTTATCCTATCGGTAAGCCCAATCATTTCACCTTGGTGAGCAATGATTATGGTGAAAGGACCATTTAAGAGAAGGCTGCCATATACTTGACGCAAGGCTCGGAGAAGTTCCTGCTCCTCCGGAGGCCGACGCTCTATATCATTCCAGAAGGGAGGCGCTAATATCTTGGCTACCACCTCAATGGGAAGGCCGTGTTTCCTTATCAGCAGGTCGACCGCATAGGCTACCACCTCAGTATCGGTCTGAAGAGTGCAACGATAGCCGAATTGCTCTAAATATCGGCGGTTTATCCCATATGATGATATCTCGCCATTGTGTACTACTGTCCAGTCCAGGATGTTAAACGGATGTGCGCCACCCCACCAACCAGGGGTATTTGTCGGGAACCTGCCATGTGCCGTCCACAAATAACCTTGATAGTTTTCCAGGCAGAAATATTCGCCGATCTCCTCGGGGTAACCTACGCCTTTGAATACACCCATATTTTTACCGCTGGAGAAGACAAACGTGTCTTTGATATCAGTATTGATATCCATGACCCTGGCTACAACATAATCGTCGTCCGACTGCCCCTTAGATTCACGACGATTCACTTCCAGGAAATAACGCCAAACTAAAGGCGGATTCGTTATGGCGGCTGTCGGTCGGGTCGGTACTACACCGTCACGAACTATTTGAAATTTCTGCTTCAGAAAGTCCTCTGTTTCCGTCTTCCCTTCGCGGCTCAAATACATTATGTGGAAAGCATACAAGTCAGCATATTCCGGGTACAATCCGTAAATAGCAAAACCACCACCGAGCCCATTGCCGCGGACATGCATATTAGCGATGGCTTTTATTATGTCCTTTCCCGAAAAACACTTGCCTGTAGTGTCCATCATCCCAAAGATAGAGCAGGCGTCGATTACCTTGTCGTCGAAGTGGGGATTATTAATTTGTGTAATATTTTCCATCCCAATACTCCAAGATTTAATGTTTACCTACCAGCAGAGACACATTTCCTAAACGCTCCCGCCACAGCTCCTGGGGCAGATATGCCAGTCCAAAGTCATCGGTCAGAAGTGACTGCTTAAAGTCGCTGACATTGACCCTGTCTCTCATCAAGCCGAAAATCATACCCGACTTCTCAATATCCTTAACGAAGACCATCCCCACTATAAGCCCATCATTTAACATCACCTTCTGATAGACGCCATCCTTAGATATGGTAATGACTTCGTAGTTGCTGCCATCGATGGGATTTACAATTCCGGCTGTTGTTATATCGAGGCCGAAATAATTGACTGAATTCATAGCCGTGCCGCCGACATATTCAGTTTTGACACCGGCCATGTTAGAGCCGGCGACTCTGCCCCCGATATACGCATTTGGCCATATAGGTGTGAGCCGGTTTGTGCCAAAAACGAAATCGTAAGCTTCAGCTACATCGCCACAGGAGTAAACATCCGGATAACTTGTGGCCATGTATCGGTCCACTACAATACCGCGATTGACTTTTATCTCAGTACCTTGCACAAGTTCAGTTCTGGGTAACACACCTATAGCTATGACAACCAGGTCACAGGGGATTGTCTCGCCGCTATCCAGGACAACGCCCTCTACAGCTGCTTCCCCGATGACTTCCGATACCGTGTTGTTGACGATGACCCTGATGCCAGATTCGGTGAGCGTTTCTTCAGCTATTGAAGACGCGCGTTCATCAAGTATTGTATTTAATACTCTGTCCTTCATTTCTACGATGGTGACCGTGACACCCCGTTTGGTCAAAGCTTCGCTGACGCTGACGCCGATAAGTCCACCGCCTATTACCACAGCTCGACTATAATCCTTCAAGAACTTATCAATTGCCTTGGCATCGTCGAGCGTTAGAAACTTAAATACGCCTTTCTTATTTACGCCTTCCATCTTGGGAACTATGGGTATACCCCCAGTGGCCAGTAATAGCTTCTTCCAGGTGATTTTTTCGCCACTGTTCAGCTCCATAAGCCGTTGCGGCAAGTCCAGACTTTTTACGGCCTTGCCCAGTATAAGGTCGATGTTATTTTGGCTGTAGAAATCAGCGGCACGGAAAAGCATCTCCTCAACCGTCCGCTCGCAAGCCAGGTATTCAGAGATAAGTGGGCGCGAATAGGCCGGGTAGGGCTCATCGGAGATTATTGTTATGGAATTCTTCTTATCAACTTCACGTATGGCTTCAGCAGCCCCGATGCCGCCGGCTGAGTTACCCACGATTAAATATTTAGTGCTGAGCGCTTTTTTAGTTGCCATGTCACCCTTCCTTGCTGAGTGCCCTTTTTAAAAAGTTAGAGTACATTTTTAAACCCCAATCACCGCTTTTCTCCGGGTGAAACTGGGTCGCTACCAGATTATCTTTGATAATCACGCTGCCGAAAGACGGGCCGTAATCTGTTGTGCCGGCTATAACTGACTTATCCTCCGGGTCGACATAATAGCTGTGAACGAAATAGAAGTTAGCTTCATCCGGTATAGCATCGAAAACCTGATGCTTAACTATCTGCTTGACTTGGTTCCAACCCATATGTGGAATCTTGAGGCCCGCAGGTAATCTCCTCACCGTACCGGGAATGATGTTTAAACATTCATGCCATCCGCCCTCCTCCGTGCTGGAAAATAGGAGTTGCAGTCCAACACAGACAGCGAAGAGAGGTCGTTTGGCATCAATCAGCTGGCGAATTACATCAGCCATGCCTATTGCCTTTAGATTCTCCATGGCATCGCCTGCGGCGCCAACGCCGGGCAGGATAACTGCTGCAGCGCCCAGCACTTCAGACGGCTTGCCTGTAACATTTGGCTCATAACCGAGTTTGACAATCGCATTAGCCACGCTGCCCAGGTTGCCGGCACCGTAGTCAACTATAGCAATCGTTTTTATCTGTTTGCCTTTCTGTATTTTCAACTCTTTACTCCCGCAAGCTCGTTGACTACGCCATCTTCTATAAATACCAGCGCTTCATTCGGGCAGTTAGCCACACAAGCCGGCACATCACGTCCCGGGCAAAGGTCGCACT
>JBAVQV010000060.1:0-11978 GCA_049694415.1 Dehalococcoidia bacterium | reverse complement strand
CGGTGCCGGGTTTGGCTTCGGTTGAGCACAAGCCACGGCCAGATTAAGAGTTATTAAGAGTAACACTGTAAATGAAACTAAGTATCTAATAGCTTCGTTTTTCATATCAACTTACTATCAGTACCGGTGTAACTATATTCACTTCCCGCTTCTCGTGCGAATAGTATACGTTACACAACTGTGGAACATCAATAAAGAGTTATGTAAATAGCTAGGACTTTAGTCCTCAGGTCGCGGTAACCAAGCGGTGCAAACTCTTGTCTATTCTTCGGCGAGCTTGATTTGAGAGGGGTCTTTGAGGACCATTTCCGGGACGCCTGACCCTTTAGGGTATTCCTCGATTAAGCCGGTGACCTGAACGTGCTTGTTCAGGAAGTAAGTTTCAGGATTGGATGGGAACTCTTTTACAAACTTCTCTCTGTCACGTCCCCAGATTATGCATTTGAAAAAGTTTTCATAAGGCTTATGAAAATCGAGGAAGGTAAGTTGGCTTTTTGTGTCCGCGGCATAATAAGTGCTAACGACTATTCCTTCAACTACTTGATTTTGCCCGATATAGCTGCCAGCCTCTTCCCAGCTTATGATGCCGTTGGCCACTTTTATATATTCGGTTTTTGTCTCTACGTCACTACCTCCCGGTCCCGTTGTGGCCAGCGAAACGGTGTAATCTCCGGCTGCAGTGTAAGTATGGTTAGGTTCCGAATCACTACTGAACTGTCCATCGCCGAAATCCCAGTGCCAGTGGGTAATATCTCCTGAGGACGAATCATTGAAGGTGACCTTTAAGGGAGCTGCCCCCTGTTCCGAACTAGCAGTAAAGTCCGCTGTAGGAGGCTGCACAACGGAAGGCTGTGACTGTCGAACGCAACCTATCATCAGGGACAGTAATAGTAAAACTATCAAAAGTGACTTAGGCATCGGCTGTATTTTAGCTTTAATATGGCTGAACCTCAATAGTTTGTTAAGTAGATACGAATTTGCTATACTTTTTTCTTAACGTGGTCATAGCCGGCGATGCCGGCTGTTATTTCTTTATGATAGGTTCTGAGACTAATCCAAATGATGGTCAAAGGGGTGCCAATATGAAGTTGTGGAGAAAGCCTTTTGATATGGTCGATAAGGCCCCCAAGCCGGTCAGGGTGCATATTAATATAGACAGGTGCAAGGGCTGCGGCTATTGCGCTGAATTTTGTCCCCGCGGTGTATTGAAGATGACCGATGAGCTCAGTCCCAAGGGCTATAACGTGGTCAAGGTAGTCGAAGAGAGCAAATGCCTGGGCTGTGGCCTCTGCGAGGCAATGTGTCCCGAGTTTGGAATATATGTGACTGAGGAAGAAAAAGAAGAAGAGCCGGTGACGCATGCCCAAAGATGACGTACTCTGCGGTGAATTTTTCATGAACGGCGATACGGCCTGCGCCGAAGGGGCTATAAGTGCCGGTTGCCGTTTCTTTGCTGGCTATCCGATTACTCCGGCAACTGAGGTTGCCGAGAGAATGAGCGAACGTCTTCCTCAGATAGGCGGTGTTTTTATACAGATGGAAGACGAGATAGCCTCTATGAATGCCGTGCTCGGAGCTTCCTGGGCTGGCGTGAAGGCGATGACGGCTACCTCCGGCCCGGGGTTCAGTTTGATGATGGAGAATATAGGCCTAGGAGTAATGCTGGAAACACCCTGCGTGGTAGCCAATGTCCAGAGGGCAGGCCCGTCAACAGGATTGCCAACTCTGGTAGCTCAGGGAGATATGATGCAGGCCAGATGGGGCTCGCATGGACACTATGAAATCATTGCCCTCGTTCCCGATTCGCCGCAGGAGATGTTTGACCTGACCGTTTTGGCCTTTAATTTATCTGAGCAGTATCGGGTGCCGGTGCTACTTATGGCTGACGAGGCTGTAGGCCACATGAGTGAGAAAGTGGTCATACCTGAGATAAATTCAAAGGAACTGATAAATCGACCGCGCCCCAAGGTCGCTCCGGAAAAGTATTTACCCTATGATTCCAGAAGGGGGTTGGTGCCTCCGATGGCTGTAGCCGGTGAGGGATATCGCTTTCATGTTACCGGGCTGACTCATGACGATAGAGGCTATCCGGTAATGACCGCAGAGGCTCAAGACAAATTGATACGACGGCTGGTGGATAAAATTCGTCTGAATATAAAAGATATCACGAAATATGAAGAGGTAAAAATTGATGATGCTGAGGTGGTTGTAATTAGCTATGGTATATCCGCCCGCATTGCCCGATATGCAGTGCAGAAGGCAAGAGAAGAAGGGATAAAGGCGGGACTGCTGCGGCTGATAACGGTATGGCCTTTCGCCGATGACCGCATTAGGAAGTTGGCATCAGCGGTGAAAGCCTTCCTGGTCCCGGAGATAAACTACGGACAGATGGTCAGGGAAGTAGAACGATGCGTGGCCGGTAAAGCTAAGGTCAGGCTGATACCTCATATGGGTGGCGGCGTGCATCTTCCCGAGACAATTCTTGAGGCTATACGAGCGGAAGCCAGATGACGAAGATGTTGACGGTAGATACAAATCCTATAGACTGCTATCTCAGAGTGGACCGGATACCGCATATCTGGTGCGCCGCCTGCGGCATAGGCCCAGCAACCGGGTGTTTCGTCAGAGCTATCGACCGTGCCGGTCTCAACCCGGACAAGGTTTCCGTGGTTTCAGGAATAGGTTGTTCCGGGCGAGTGGCTGGTTATATAAAGCTGGATTCTTTCCATACTACACACGGCCGGGCTCTACCCTTTGCTACAGGTTTAAAACTGGCTAATCCGGAATTGACGGCGGTGGTCTTTTCCGGTGACGGAGATATTGTGGCTATCGGGGGCAACCATCTTATTCATTCTGCACGTCGTAATATTGACATGACCGTCATCTGTATAAACAACTTCAACTATGGCATGACCGGTGGTCAAATGGGGCCGACTACGCCGCTTGATGCTCGCAGCACTACTTCTCCTTACGGCAACTACGAGTACCCCTTTAACTTGCCTTACCTGGTCGCCGCCAGCGGTGCTACCTATGTTGCCAGGTGGACGGTGCTACATTTGCGGGAACTGGAGCGGTCAATAGCCGAAGCTTTGACCAAACCCGGTTTCAGTTTTATAGAGGTGCTCAGCCCATGCCCCACTGTATATGGCCGTCTAAATAAGCTACCGCGCGGGCTGGATGAAATGCGTAGTTATCAGGAGAGAAGCATCATCCGGGATGGCGCTGACCCCAAAGATGTCGAACTGTCGCAGAGTGGCCCAATCGTGGTAGGTAAATTTGTCGATATTGAGCGACCCACTTTATGGGATTGCTACCGACGGATACTGGACAGAGCCAGCAAGCCCAAGAAATGATAGAGCGCCAGGCGGGTAATTTAAAAAACTGATTGGAGAAATTACCTTGAGTCGAACAGAGATAAGGTTAAGCGGCGCCGGTGGGCAAGGGATTGTGCTCGCCGGTCAGATTCTGGGACAGGCAGCTTCCTTATATGAAAAAGGAAAATCGGCTACCTTTACACAAAGCTACGGCCCAGAGGCGAGGGGTGGCTCTTGTTCGGCTGAAGTCGTTATTTCGAATGAATCTGTAGGCTATCCCTATGTGATAAGTCCTCAGGTGCTGGTTGTTATGTCGCAAGAGGCATATAACAAATACACGGCAAGTCTTAGTCCGGAAACCCTGATCATTATAGACACTGACCTGGTCAAGCCTAGCGCGTCTCATAACCCGCACATACTGTCTATACCGGCTACAAGTCTGGCACGTGATATGGGGCGGGTCGTGGTGGCCAACATTATCATGCTCGGGTTTGTGGCAGCAGTCAGCGATGTGGTTTCGGCTAAAGCGCTCAAGGAATCTATACTGGCAACTGTGCCTGAAGGAACAGGCGAGTTCAATATTAAAGCTTTCACGACCGGGTATGACTACGGGCTAAAGCATGGAAAGAAAAGTTAGGTATATTAATGGCAAGGAGTGTTGCAGTAATTGGTGATGGTGTTGGAGCCGCCCAGTGTGCTCTGGCTCTGGCTGGAATGGGCGCTGAGGTCAGCCTTATTGTCTCTGCCAAAGCATTGAGTTTAAAAGATAATGGAGGCAGCGATTACCAAATCGGTTCCACTAACGAATACCTTCGCATCTGGCCGCTGCTACTCAGGGCAGCAAGTCATCCGAGAGTTAAAGTTTATGCTGGCTCTGGCGTAGAAACTGCAACTAAGAAACGGGGACAGTTTAACATAAAGATAAAGAAACTGCCCCGGTATGTAGATGAGAACTTATGCACCAGTTGTGGTCAATGCCAGGAAGCCTGCCCCGTCAAAATACCGTTTTCTGACCGTGGTTCAACCTCCCTACATGGCGCTATTCATGAGCCGCTGGTAGGTGTTCGGTCGGTACCGGCAGCCTACACTATAGATAAGACTGGAATTGCCCCGTGCCGGGTAGCCTGCCCCTTAGGCATCAATGTACCTGGATTCATCTGTCTGCTGGCTAAAGATAAGGCAGACGAAGCACTCAATCTCATCAACCAGTCTGCTCCCTTAGCTGGCATACTCGGCCGCGTGTGCAGCCATCCGTGTGAAGACAATTGTCAGCGGGCTGAAGTAGATAGCCCCGTGTTCATTAAGGCTCTGCACCGCTATGCTGCGGATAACGCTTCCAGCAGTATTAA
Source organism: Dehalococcoidia bacterium (assembly GCA_049694415.1). Lineage (GTDB taxonomy): Bacteria > Chloroflexota > Dehalococcoidia > GIF9 > UBA5629 > 9FT-COMBO-48-23. The sequence goes on along the minus strand of JBAVQV010000060.1, from coordinate 7,315 downwards.
TTACCTCACAAGCCCAGTTGAACCTAGAGAAGAAAAAATAGCCATTATTGGCAGCGGCCCATCCGGGCTGGCCGCAGCCTGGGAACTTGCCCGGCGTGGGTATACTCCCACTATATTTGAGTCCCATGCAGTGGTCGGCGGCATGCTAGCTACAGGTATTCCTCGATTCCGTCTGCCGCGTGAGGTACGTGAGAGGGAGGTTGAGGCCATTAAGGCTATGGGTGTGGATGTAAAGACAGGCATAATTGTGGGCCGGGACATAACGCTTTCCGACCTCAGAGAGCAAGGCTACCGGGCTTTTTACGTGGCTATAGGTGCCGGTTTGAATAATAAACTGAATATTCCGGGCGAAGACCTCGAAGGCGTTGTCGATGTAATCTCAATGCTTTTTGCGCTCAATTTAAAGGTAGGTACTACAGTCGGTTCCAATGTAGTGGTTATCGGTGGCGGCAACAGTGCCGTGGACTCAGCCAGAGCCGTGAAGAGACGGAGCAAAGGCACGGTACGTATACTTTACCGGCGTACGGCACAAGAAATGACCGCTATAAAGGAGCACGTAGAAGAGGCCATTGAAGAAGGCGTGCTGATTGAGTTTCTCACCGCCCCAGTTGAAATCAGCGGCGATGGAACCAGGGTCACCGGCATTCGTTGCCAGCGGATGAGGTTGGGGAAGGTAGATGCTACTGGCCGGCGCCAGCCGGTGCCAATCGTTGGCTCGGAATTTACCATAGATGCTGACCACGTGGTGGTGGCTATAGGGCAGCGACCAAGCACAGCGCTGCTCAGAATAAAAGACATTAAAGCCAATGGCGATTCAACTATAAATGTTGACCCGCTAACGCTTCAAACAAATATACCTGACATCTTCGCCGGCGGCGATTGCGTCACCGGCCCTAATACCGTTGTTGATGCCATGGCTGCCGGTATTAGAGCTGCCGAGTCGCTAGACAGATATCTCAGCGGACGCGACCTAAAAGAAGACCGCAGCCTGGACCGACCTAAACCGGTCGAAGTCGAGATTGGGCAGAGATACGTCTCTCCTCAAAAGCGGGCTAAGATGCCGACGCTGCCTCATATGGATAGGATGGGCAGCTATGAGGAGACTAAGAGAGGGCTTTCCACAGAAGTGACGAAGCTCGAAGCCGAACGCTGTCTCAGTTGCGCTCTATGCAGTGGTTGCCTGGAGTGTGAGCGGATATGCCAGGTGAACGCTGTTTCACATAAAGATATTATTGAGTCCGTGACCATAGAAGCTGGAGCCGTAGTTAATTTTGTTACCGAGAATGCTAGTGCCGGCTTGTCTCAGGCCGAGGCTCATCAAGGCAAGACGCTTAAAATTTCCGGCCCGGGCGTATTTGTTGTAGAAGCCCAAGGCGAAGGCGATTTCAAATATGAACTCAGCCGTGCTTCGGCAATTGCTTTAGAGGTAGCAGGTGATTTAAAGCTGCTGGAGAAAGAAGTCACAAGCAAGGCAAATGAAAAGGGAAACCACGATGGCCGCTTAAATTTAGAACCAGAAGTGATCCGTGTCGTTAGCGCGCGTGATGAGCGCACGGGTGTAATCCTGTGCCGTTGCGGCGGCAGCATCAGTTCGATAATTAACCTTTCCCAGGCGGCCAGGGAGATAGAGTCAGTTCCCGGCGTTTCGCATGTCTGGGAGTTATCTCAGGTGTGCACCGAAAATGCTGCACAAGAGATTAAGACTTTGGCCGCAGAAGAGAAACTGGGCCGGCTGGTTGTAGCCGCCTGCCGATGTTGTAATCTGGAGCAAATCTGTTTCAGTTGTACCGAGCAGCGTGTAAGATGTCAGCAATATCTGAATGAGCAGTTAGCCGCTGACTGTAATATGCCTGTCGAGTTCGTTAACATCCGCGAACAATGCGCCTGGGTACACAGCGATAACCCTGCTGAGGCTACGCGTAAGGCTATTGAGATAATCAGGTCGGGAGTTCTACGGGCTCAGGGTGCTCTGCCGTCTATACTCCTGGAGAGGCCAATCAGCCAGAGCGTACTTGTATTAAGCACCGGGCTTTCAGGTCTGGCAGCGGCAGTGAGTCTGGCGTCTCAGGCTTGTCCGGTTAGTCTTATATACAGATCAGGATTAAAGAAGACCAAGGAGAAAGAAGCCAATCTATTGAAAGAGCTCGAAAAATTAGGCGTATCTGTCATGTCCTGGCCTAAAAGAATAAGTCTTTATGGTGTACCCGGCGATTATGATGCAGTACTTGAAGACTCTTCGGGGAAAGCTAACGTCAAGGTCGGTGCCGTCGTGGCGGATACTGGAGCCGTGGATAAAATACTGGCTCAGGCTGATACCTCTGTCAAAGAAGGTCTCGTAGGTCGTATTTTCACCTGGCATAAAAATCCAGACAATCGCCAGATTTTAGGTTTTGCACTTCGGGAGTTCGCCATCGGAGACCCCACCGGTATATATATGGTGTCGTCAAATACATCGGAGTCGCCTGAGAAACAGGTCATTGAGGGACAGTCGATGGCGGCCAGGGTGTTAAGCTATTTGAGGCAGGGTGTACTTAAGGCTAGGATTACCGCGGTTAATATCGATAGACAACTGTGCCGTGGCTGCGGCGATTGTACTGTGGTATGTCCGTATATAGAGATGAAAGTTATTGAATCTGGCGCTGCTTATGCTGCCGTTGACCCGATGCTGTGTCTGGGCTGCGGAGCTTGTGTTACCTCATGTCCTACCGGCGCCATAACCCAGCCCATTCAAGACGATTTGAGTATAATTAGTACGCTGGAAGCTCTGTTGGCGAGACCTGGCAAGGTTGGTGTGACCACATGAGCCGGAACAACGCTGATATCGTCGTTTTTGCCTGCAACTGGGACGGTCTGAGCTGCATTGAAGCCGCAGCACAAAGCCGTCTTAGCTATCCGCCTTCGGTAAAGGTGGTAAAAGTTAGCTGCCTTTCCCGGGTGCATTCGGGTCTAATCTTAAAGGCTTTTGAGCTGGGTGCGGGTGGGGTGATGCTATTGGGATGCGAGTCGGAAAGTTGCTACTTCGGGAAGGATGAAAGATTTAACGTCAAAGAGTATGAGAAGACGCGCAGCATATTGGGACTGCTGGGCTTGGGGGCAGACAGGCTCAGGCTTGCCTGGTTGGCTCGAGGTGATGGCAAAGGCTTCGTGAAGCAGGTTGAGAATTTCATCGCTGAAGTAGAGCAGGCTGCATAACAGGATATAAAAGAACGATGTCTAAAAACAAACAGGAAATAAAAGATACTCGAATACATCTCTGCCTTGACTGCGGCAAGTGTACTGTGGTCTGTCCCATTGCCCGGTACAACCCCGAGTTTAATCCGCGGCTCATAGTCCAGAGAAACATGGAACACAGGAATCGTGACTTTAGTGATGAGGCAATTTGGTCCTGCCTTAATTGCTATATGTGCTTAGAGCGGTGCAATTACCGTGTAGAATTCCCCGAGTTCATTCGTATACTGAGAACGGAGGCACTGGTTAAAGGAACTAAGGCACAGTGCAGCCACGGCGGTGCGTTGCAGGCAACGATGCACCTGATGGCCGGGGAAAAGGTGAAACAGCAGCGGCTGAGCTGGCTGTCGTCTGATATCAGGCTATCTGCTCGGCACGACACCATATTTTTTGTGGGCTGCGCACCATATTTCGATATCATGTTCAGAGATTTGGGAGTGAACACACTGGAAGGTGTGAAAGCAGCACTGAGATTGCTAAACCGCGCTCAAATACCTTTTAATTTGCTGGCTAACGAGCTTTGCTGCGGACGTGACCTGCTTCTCCAGGGTGACAAAGACGGCTTTATAGCTCTGGCACATGCCAATGTTCATGAATTCGACCGGCTGGGCGTAAAGAAAATCATCACCAGCTGCCCTGAATGCTATTACGCGTTGAAGGTTGATTACCCTAAAATGCTGGGTAAAACATTCGCTGAAGTAGTATATTGGACAGAAGCCGTAGCTCCAATGCTTGGCAGCGGCGAACTGCATCTTGGCAGGCTCAAGGAAAAGGCTACTTACCACGACCCGTGCACCCTGGGCAGGGGCTTGAGGATTTTTGAATCGCCCCGCCGGATACTAAGTGCGGTGGACGGCCTGGAATTGGTGGAAATGGAGCCGAACCGGGAGACAGCGTTGTGTTGCGGAGCCAGTTCCTGGGTACACTGCGGTGCGGCAAACCGGCAGATACAGGATGAGCGCCTTACCCAGGCAGAAGCTACCGGAGCTGGAGTGCTGGTAACTTCCTGTCCCAAATGCCAGATTCATCTGAAGTGTACTCAGCAAAGCCGAAATGGAAAAGTGCCCAAAATTGAAATACAGGACCTGGCAAGTCTGGCGGCCCGGTCTCTGGACCAGGAGGCAGGCTAATTGGCTGAAGATGAACTCAGAATAGGCGTCTTTGTTTGCGATTGCGGACTAAACATTGCCGGGTCGGTAGATACGGAAGAAGTACGGCGCTCGGCGGAAAAGCTTCCCGGTGTAGTCATTTCGGTGAGAAATCGCTATACCTGCGCCGACCCGGGCCAGGTGGAAATAAAGAAACACATTAAGGAACATAAGCTGAACCGCGTAGTCGTAGCATCCTGCACGCCGCGACTTCATGAGTCCACCTTCCGCAAATGCATCGCTGAAGCTGGACTGAACCCCTATTTGCTGGAAATGACTAATATAAGGGAGCACTGTAGCTGGGTGCATCTGTATGACCGCGAGTCGGCGACCAAAAAAGCCAAAGATATTGTGAAGATGGCAGTGGCGCGGGCTCGTCTGCTTCAGCCGCAGGAAGAGATAGAGATTCCAGTCACTAATGCCGTCCTGGTCATCGGTGGCGGTGTAGCCGGTATTCAGGCAGCGCTCGACGTTGCTGACGCCGGACATCAGGTATACCTGGTTGAGGAAAAGCCATCGATAGGCGGCATCATGGCCGAGCTGGATAAGACCTTCCCCACCATGGACTGCTCTATCTGTGTGCTCGGGCCGAAGATGATGGACGTGGGGCGCCATCCCAGGATAAATCTATTTGCCTACAGCACCGTGGAACATGTATCAGGCTACGTTGGTAATTTTAAAGTCCGCATCCGCAGGAAAGCCCGTTATGTGGATGAGACCTTGTGCAACGTCTGCGGCAAATGTGCCGAGGCTTGCCCGGTGGTGCTGCCCGACGAATTCCAGCAGGGCTTTTCCTCGCGCAAAGCAGCCTATATCTCCTTCCCCCAGGCAGTGCCTTCAGCTTTCCTGATTGACATGGAACACTGTCTGGGAAATAGACCCGTCGCCTGTGTCAAATGCATGGATGCCTGCGAGAAAAAGTGTATAGATTTGCACGCGCAGGACCAGATAATAGAGATTGACGTCGGCACCATAATCGTGGCTACTGGTATGGACGTTTATGACCCAACCCGGCTTGATGAGTATGGCTATACTCTTTTCGAAAATGTCATCACCAGCATGGAATTCGAGAGGTTGATATGCGGCGGCGGGCCTACCGAAGGTCACCTAGTACGTCCCTCCGACCACAAAGCCCCCAAGCGTATCGGCTTCATACAATGCGTAGGCTCGCGGACTGAAAACCGTGGCTATCCCTACTGCTCCAATGTGTGCTGTATGAATACGGTGAAGGACAGTTTGCTCATCAAGGAGCATGACCCTGACGCCGAGATATTCGTCTTCTACATGGACATCCGCGCCTTTGGTAAGGGGTTTGAGGACTTGCTCCGCCGCTCCAGAGATGCCGGTGTCCGCTACATTCGAGGCCTCCCCGGCGAAATAAAGGATGACCCGGCGACTAAGAATCTGCTGCTTAAGGTGGAAAATACCACGACTTCGCGCGTTGAACAATATGAGCTGGATATGGTGATACTCTCAGTAGGGTTTGAGCCCAAGGCTGACCTCAAACGTCTCATCGGTGTTCTCAACCTGTCGCAGACCAGCGACGGCTTTTTGATGGAAGCTCATCCCAAGCTCAGGCCGGTAGACGCACCGACGCCGGGCATCTTCTTCGCCGGCTGCGTTGAAGCGCCCAAGGATATAAAGGACAGCGTTACCCAGGCCGGAGCCGCCGCTGCCCGCAGTTCAATTCTGCTGAATGCTGGCGCACTCAAAGGTGAAGCCATCAAAGCCATGGTAGACCTCGATAAGTGCAACTCGTGCGGTGTTTGTGTCCGCGTTTGCCCTTACGGAGCTATAAAGGTGGATGTAAAGGCGAAGTCCGGAGCGCAGTTAATAGCTGCCGCCTGTGCCGGCTGCGGTACCTGCGCCGCTGAATGCCGCTTTGATGCCATAACCATGCAGCACTTCAGCGATGCGCAGGTTCTGGCACAAATTGACGCTGCCCTGGAGACAGACCCGGAGCAGAAAATTATTACTTTCCTTTGCAATTGGTGCAGCTATGCTGCCAGCGACCTAGCCGGTGTATCCAGGATGCAGTTTCCGCCGAATAACCGCTTCATCCGCACCATGTGCAGCGGCAGAGTCGATGAGAGCTTTATCTTACATGCATTCGAGAAAGGCGCACCTATGGTGCTGCTTTCAGGTTGCCATTTAGGTGATTGCCATTATATCAGTGCCAATCACTGGACTATGCGCCGGGCTGATAAGCTGTGGAATAAACTGGATAAACTGGGTATTCGACCAGAACGTCTGCAACTGGAGTGGATAAGCGCTGCTGAGGGACCCCGGTTTGCTCAGATAATGCGTCAGCTCGAGGAGATGCGCCAGAAGGTGACGCCTGAGGAGATAGCCCAGGGGCGCAATGTGCTCGCCGAGCAGAGGCGGAGGGGAAAAGAAGTGCCGGAAGTCGAGGACGAACTAAGCGACGTGGTCAAGGTGTGAGTGACATGGAAGAACAGCTTAAGTGTCTCCACTGCGGCTTCGAATATAAGATAACAACAGATGCCAAGAAGGGGCTTCAAGAGCGTGTCTGCCCCAAGTGCAAATCCAACAGCGTCCGCCGCTTACCAGACAAGAAAGAATAAGTCCTTCTTTTTTCTGTCATTGCGAGTCCTTCCGCTGAAGGACGTAGCAATCTCAGAGGGGTGACCCCCTCTCCCGCTCATTCTGATCTTTCTCCCGATCATTCTGAGCCTGTCGAAGAATACCCGCGCTATTTCCTTGTCATTATGAGTCCTTCCACTAAAGGACGTGGCGATCTCAAAGGTCTAAGTTTACAAAGCTGCCTTTTGTGGCTAAAATAGAACGGTTTCGGGCGGTTAGCTCAGCGGTTAGAGCGCTTGCTTCACACGCAAGAGGTCACTGGTTCAAATCCAGTACTGCCCACGCCGAAGTGGCGGAATGGCAGACGCGCTACGTTCAGGACGTAGTATCCGAAA
>JBAVQV010000059.1:0-8649 GCA_049694415.1 Dehalococcoidia bacterium | reverse complement strand
CCATAGGCCAGAGGCCACCGGGCATGACCTCGGTCAAGCTGCTCAGCGGTCCCGAGCTATCCTTTAATAACTTCCTCGATTTAGAAGCTGCCTGGAGCACAGCCTGCGACTTCACCGACCCCACCATTGCTATCATCAAGCACAACAATGCCTGCGGGCTTTGCAGTAACAAAGACCTGATTGAAGCCTATAAGCGGGCTCTTGCCGGTGACCCGGTATCCGCCTTCGGTGGCATCGTTGCCTGCAATCGACACATTGACCTCGCCCTAGCCACTGAAATCGATAAAACTCACTACGACGCCATCATCGCCCCGGGCTACACTGATGAAGCCTTCGACATCTTCAAACGTAAGAAGAACTTGCGGCTTCTGTCGTTGCCGATACTGACATATCAAGGTAAAACCGGAAACATCGACCTTCGTCCCATCAGCGGCGGCTTTCTGGTTCAAGAGCAGGACTATTATACCGAGGAAGAGTTTAAGCCCAAGACCGTATCCAAGCGCGAGCCAACCAAGACCGAGATGCGTGATATGCTTTTTGCCTGGAGAGCGGTTAAACACATAAAGTCGAACGGCATCGTCCTGGCCAAAGACAATACCTTGCTCGGCATGGGTACAGGGCAGCCCAATAGAGTAGTCAGTGTTGAGCTGTCTCTAAAGAGAGCCGGTAATGCCGCCAAAGGCAGCGTGCTCGCTTCTGATGCCATGATTCCATTCCCTGACACCGTTGAAGTAGCGGCACAGGGCGGAGTAACTGCCGTAATCCAGACCGGCGGCTCGGTGAAAGATAAAGAGGTAGTCGCCACCGCCGATAAGTATAATATGGCTATGGTGCTTACCGGCATACGCCACTTCAAACATTAAGATGATGGACACAAATATAGCCCCGACCCTTTAGGGTCGGGCTCCCGAGGCTAAAGCCTCGGGGCTACATGTTTAGTGACATTAAAATGACGGGGATGGGGCTTTAGCCTCGTCCGAAAAGGCAAAATTGCGACAGAGGAGCTAAGTAGTTGGCAAATGTGAAGCCAATGATGATAATCGATAAGGATACGGTGAGCGCTACCAAACAGAAGGCAGCTGACCCTAAAAAAACAAGTCAGGCTATTAAAGACGTCAAAAAGATGCTGGAGATAAAAGAGGCTCTACTGTGGCGGTCTGAGGGCATGGCCCCCTGCTGCGGCTCTCTCAGCAATATATCGGCACATCTAACCCGTGAGGTAGGCATACTGGAAAATACACTGTCTGCTCTGAAAAACGGCGATACGGCTCAGGCCGCAGGTTTGTTACAAGAGTACATCAATTTGTTAGAGACAAGCTGTGAAGCCAGCCAGCCGAACTATTGCTGACCTCCATATTTTCTTTCTGCCGCCAGTATTATCTCCAGCGAACCCTTCCATGTATCACAAAAGCTTAAGCATGCGCGACCTTTAGGGGTAGCCCCCTACAGCCATTGTGCTATAATTCTACTGATATTCGTCGCAATATAACCTGGGTCCCCGGGAGGTAAATATAATTATGGTTACGGAAGAGAAAAAGAAGGTCATAAACCGTCTAAAAACAATGTATCCGCTTCGGGCCAAGGTGAATGAGACGTATCTGAAGAGCGCCGAAGCTATCAAGGCAGGTAAGCCTGCCGCCTGGGCTATGCTCAACTTTTACTACGGCGACCCTATACTCAAGGCCATGGAAGTGGAAGTGGTCTACCCTGAAAACTACGGTGCACTGGCTGCGGCTTTCGGTGTTGCCCAGCAATACCTGGAGCAGGCTTATGCCGACGGCTATCCTACGCACCTCTGCGGCTACAGCCTGACCTGTCTCGGCTATACGTCAAGGATGATGAGGCAATTCAAAGGTGAGGTGCCTCCGGAAGCACCCCTGGGAGGAATGCCCAAGCCGCTGTTTCTGCTGGCCTCCTCCGCTATCTGCGACGCCAGATATAAGTGGTTCCAGGCATTGGGCCGCTACATGGACGTCCCAGTATGGACATTGGAATCACCCAGCCCGGGAATAAAAGAATTCTTTATGGAAGGCGCTTTCGAAAGAATGGTTGACCTGGGCGTCAAGCACCTCAGAGATTTCGTCACCTTCGTCGAGCGCACATTGAACAGAAAAATGGATTGGGCTAAATTGGACGAAACGGTCAACCTTATGATAGAGGTCAACCGTGTATGGCATGAAGTTAATGAGCTGCGCAAGGCAAGACCATGCCCCATGCACAGCAGGGACTTCTGGAGCGCGATGCCGGCAGCCTTATTCCTTGCCGGCGACCTCGAGGACTCACTGCAGCGCTTTAAAGATATGTACGCTGAGGTAAAAGGCAGGGTCAATAATCACATAGGAGCCATACCTGAGGAAAAATACCGTTTGTTGTTCGCCGAGCTTCCTCCCTGGCACAGCTTGGGGTTCTTTGACAAGCTTGCTGAGAGAGGATGGAACTTCGTCGTCGAGAGCTTTGGCTACCACCCACCGCTACCTATCGACCTCAGTCAGGTCGAAGACCCGCTGGAACGAATCACCAGATTCAGCCTCCAGTTTTTTGCCGGCTATTATGAAGATGCCCGGAGGCAAAATGTGCTTGGCGGCTCCCAGTCTTATCCCTATCTGAAATATGCCAGAGAATGGAAATGCGATGGGGCGATGCTTCATCCGCTTATCAGCTGCCGCAGCGCCTCCACACACCTGCCCTACGTCTCAAACATGTTGATGGAAAAACTGAAGGTGCCTTCACTGAGCATCGAAGGAGATATCGTAGACCTCAGATTGTTCAACCCTGAAGACGCTTTGGCCAAGGCAGAACCTTTCGAAGAAACCATGGAGCACTACAGGCGGGTCAGGAAACAGGAAGGTTTCGACTGGTGAAAGTTTAGTATCCCCCCTCCCTCTAGCTCCCTCCCGCCAGGGGAGGGAGGATTCTTTTCCCCTCTCCCTTGAGGGGAGAGGGTGAGGGTGAAAATAAAGAAACTTAAAAATAAACGAGGTGCTATTTATGCCAGATAAAAACCAGGGACTGAGCAAAGCCCGAAATATTTATTTAAACCGGACCCAAAGAATTAAGGAACTTAAAAATGAGGGTAAAAAGATAGTCGGTTACCCCTGTGCCTATGTTCCTCTGGAAATACTTACTGCTTTCGACCTCGTCCCCTACCGGACTTACGGCGACATCAAAGAGCCGATTACCGAGGCAGATAGAGCCCTGCCTACTTCTTTCTGCCCCATGATGCGCACCTGCCTGGATTGTGCCCTGAAAGGCAAATACGATTTCCTCGACGGTATGGTCACCGTCCACTCCTGCGACCCTCAGGAGAAAACAGCTCGCGTCTGGGAATCCTACATCAGTCATAAATATTTCCACTTCCTGGATATGCCCAGCTCCGTCCGTCCGGAAGCCATAGAGTACTTCAAGTCGCTGTTGAACGACTTCAAGAAGACACTGGAGTCCTTCACCGGAAAAAAGTTGACTGCAAGTAAGCTTAAGGCAGCTATAAAGTCTCATAATCAGCAGCGCGCTCTGGTTCAGGAATTATATGAGCTGACCAAGCCGGCCCCGCCGCTTATATCGGGGACAGAGCTTATCCAGGTAGTGAAAGCGCTTATGAGCCTGCACGTAGCCGAGGGAAATGAGCTGTTGAACCAGGTTATGGACGAAGTCAAGAAACGCACCGATGGCCCTAAGAAGAAACCGGCACGTCTTCTCATCTGGAGCAGTACGTTGGATGATGTCGACATCATGCAGGTTTTTGAAGATAAAGCTAATGTGGTGATGGATGAGACCTGTGGGGGCATTAGAGCTTTCAGAGGCAGCGTAAAGCTGTCCGCCGACCCGTTGGACGGGCTGGCCGACTATTATATGAAGGAAATAACCTGCGCCCGCACCTTTAGACAAGCTAAGCTCGGCGAGATAAAAAAAGAGTACGTCAAAGACCTGCAAAGCCGCTTCGGTTACCTCAAAGGCATTGTCAAAGAATGGAAAATCAATGGCTCCGTATTGTTGCTCGTCAGGTACTGCGACCCGTTTGCCTTTGAAATGCCTTCGCTCAAGGATTACTTCGACAGCATCAGTATTCCCAGCACCTATATAGAATACGACTACAACATAGGAGGCTTAGCCCAATTAAGGACCAGGGTTGAAGCCTTCCTTGAGACAATCAGTTAGGGACACTGCCCGGAGGTCTACTTGTATTTCGCCGGCGTCGATATAGGTTCTACCATGACCAAGGTCGTGCTTACAGACACGGCCGATAGGATATTGTGTGCTATCAAGGGTCCAACTGGCCCTGAGCATCGCCAGTTAGCCAATGAGGTTATGAAAAGGGCGCTGGAGCAAGCCAATTTGCAGCTTGATGACATTTCTTACATTGTAGCCACCGGCTATGGGCGGTTGAACGTACCTTTCGCTGATGACCAGATAACGGAGCTTTCCTGCCACGCCAGAGGCGTATCCAGCATCTTTCCCAATGTCCGGACTGCCATCGACATCGGCGGCCAAGATGCCAAATGTATGAAGATTTATAACGGCAAGCTAATCGACTTCGTCATGAATGATAAATGCGCTGCTGGAACCGGCAGGTTTCTGGAAGTCACCGCTGCCACCCTGGGCATCAGACTGGAAGATATGGGTGATATCTCATTGAAATCGACCAAGAAAATCCAGCTCAGTAATTTATGCACCATCTTTGCTCAACAGGAGGTGGTAGCTCTACTGTCTCGTGGTGAGAAAGTCGAAGACATCATAGCCGGACTTCATTACGCACTGGCCAGCCGGGTGGCAGCATTGGCACGGAGACTGAAGGTTGAGCCTGACGTGGTGCTTACCGGGGGTGTGGCCAAGAACATCGGCATGGTTGAGGCCATGAAAGAGATACTGGGCTGCGAGCTTCTCGTTCCAGAAGAGCCGCTGCTCACCGGTGCGCTTGGAGCTGCCATTTTAGCCAAAGAAAATTATATCAAGGCAACAAGCCAGGGCGAACCTATATCGATAAAGCCACGCCGCCTGGAAAAGTCTACCTTTTTCCATTGAGAAAATGACTTTAGGGAAGTATTTATTGTCATTGCGAGGTGCTTCCTTTTTTTGTCATTGCGAGGCGCAAAGCGCCGTGGCAATCTCAAACAAATGCAAATATCAAAAAGTGTTTTGAACATGTGAGAATTAGAATTTTGAATTTGTTTGTAATTTGGAAAATGGGATTTGAGATTTAACAATGTTAATGGCCTGGTTTATGGGTATCGACATCGGCTCGGCTTACAGCAAAGGAGTCATAATTAAAGAATCTGCGCTTGCCGCCTACCATGTAATTCGTTCCGGGGCTAATTATCAGGCAGCCGCCGAGACGATAAGGCAAGAACTTTTAAGCCAAGCTAGCCTGACTCAGGATGATATAACCGATGCTGTAGCCACAGGTACCGGTGCCGCTAATGTTACTTTCGCCAGCCACAGGGCTAGCGAAATAGTCTGTACTGCCAGAGGCATAAACAACGTCTTTCCTCAAGTTAAAACTGCAATCGAGGTGGCCGCCCAATCAAGCAAAGTAATAAAAATAGATGAACAGGGAATGGTGACCAATTTCACTATTAGCGAAAAGTGCGCTGCCGGCAGTGGCCGGTTTATGGAAGTCATCGCTAACGTGCTGCGAATAGATTTAAAAGATTTCGGCCCGCTTTCACTTAAATCTCAGCGACCTATCAACTTCAGCACCGGATGTGCCGTCTTCGGCGAATCAGAGGCCATCACCAGAGTCGCTGCAGGTATTCCGAAAGAAGACATCGCCGCCGGGGTCAATCAAGTCTTAGCCAGCAAAATATCTTCACTGGCCAATAAGGTCAAACTGGAGGAACCATGCGCCATTTGCGGCGGTGGCGCACTTAATATTGGCTTGATGAAGACCTTAGAACTGGAACTGCACACACAGCTGCTGCTGCCCCCCCAACCTCAAATCATCACTGCTTTAGGTGCCGCCATAATCGCCAGAACCTCAAACCTCAACACGTAGGCGGTATTCCTGGAGCATCCGTGCAAAGCCCCAATCTGTCCGAAGCCATCATGATATTGGCTGAATGTGCTAGAATAAAAGTTGAGCTGGCGACAAATGAACGCGAGTCGCAGCGCGAAGTAAGCAAAATAAGGGAACATCGTATCCTTTCCAGAATAGTGTTAAAATAGGGTCGACTAAAAAGAAAGGAAAGAACAAGATAGAAAAGGAGGAGTCATGAAAATAAATAGACTAACATTATATATCTTGCTTCCGGTAACTGTTCTGGTTTTACTTGGAGTCTTATTCGTCAGCTCCGCCTGCACACCACCAGGAACAATACCCACGGCCTGCCAGCAATGGTACGATAAGGGGAAACTAGACGGTTACAACGACGGCTACAGTAAAGGGAAAACGGAGGGTCAGTCAACCGGCTACAATGAAGGCTATGTTAAAGGTCTGCAGGACGGCACAGCTCTGTGTCCCCAATGCCCCACGTGCCCTACATGCCCGACATGCCCCAACTATACTGAATATCCGTACCAAAATTACTATCCGTACCAATATTACTATCCATACCCGTACTACGATCAATATAGATGCCCATCGTGCGAACCATCACCATAGTGCCCGCATGACATAGGCTCATGTGACAGATATTCTGACTGCATAAGAAATCATGCAGTACATGTTCCGACTGTTAACTATACCTTTAGCCGGTGCTCAATCTGGAATCTCAGCGTTACGCTTTAGAACCGGAGAGTGGCGGGGTAGAACTTTATGTCTGCCCCGCCTTTGTATTACGAATGCATGAAGAGCCAAAATCCAGAAACGCAAAAACGTTATTAATTGCTCTTTAGAGTCAGAATTGTTGAACCATATCCTTTTTTGAATTTTGACTTGTCATTTTGCATTTTCATATTTGACCTTTACATTTCCCCATAACTTGGCATTTCATTGAAAAAAGGAATAGAATCAACATGTCTTGATTCAGGGCTGTAATATCACCCATTTTTAAAGCCAACACAAGGAGAAGAAAAATGCTAGAGGTGTTTTTGACCGAAGAGCAAAAGAAACTGAAGCGCGAGGTGCAGGATTTCGTCAAGAGCGTCCCACGGCAACTCATCCTCGATATGGATGCCGATAAGGTCAAGTTTCCCGACGAATTCGTCAGAGAAGCCGGTAAGAGAAATCTGTTAGGGCTAAGATTTCCGAAAAAGTACGGCGGCAGAGACCTCAAATGGGCGGACGAAATCCTGTATATAGGTGAGATCAACAAACTGGGCATACCTTTTGCTTGTCTCTGCTCAGTGGTCTCCATAGTCGGCGAGGGCATAAATGTGTTTGGCACCGAGGCACAAAAGGAGAAATACCTTAAACCTCTGCTCGCGGGCAGGCAATGGGCTGGTGAGGCGCTTACCGAGCCCAGAGGCGGCTCTGATTTCTTCGGTGCCACCACCGTGGCCAGAAAGAAAGGCAACAAGTATTATCTAACCGGTCAAAAACGCTTTGTTGTTGGCTCTGAAGGTGCCGATTTCTTCCTGGTTTTCGCCGTAACTAATCCCGGAGCCGGCCGCGACTCAATCAGTGCCTTCATCGTTGAAAGAGACATGGGCGTGGAGGTCAGGCATGTCTACGGCTTGATGGGCAGCAGAGGAGCCGGTACCGGAAGGCTGGTCTTCCGAGATGTGCCCGTGCCTGAGGAGAATCTATTGGGGAAGGAAAGCGATGGTGCCAAGATATTTTATAAGTTGATGGTGCCGGAAAGACTTCTTTCCGGCGGAGTCGGCGGTTCCAGAGCTATTTTGGAAATTGCCGCCAGGTATGCCAATAAAAGACAAGCTTTCGGCCAGACCATAAGAAATTTCGAGGGAGTCAGCTTCAAAATAGCCGATTGCGTGACTAAAATAGATGCCGTCAGCGCCTTGGCCTACACCGTGGCTAAGACAATAGATGACGGAATAGGCACACCGGGTTATCAAAGGAGACTGGTATCCGAAGTTAAGAAACTGGCCACCCAAACGCACTGGGAAGTAGTAAACGATGCCATGCAGATTCTGGGCGGCATCGGCTACACCAATGTCTTTCCCGTGGAACGGGCGCTTAGAGAAGCCAGACTGGCTATGATTTGGACCGGAAGCAGCGAAATCATGAACCTGATTATACAGCACGAGTATTATAAAGAAATCCTAGCTAGAGGCGTCGAGGGCAGGGATATCGAAGCCGACGTCGGGCTTACCGATGAACAGCTGGCGGAGGAAAAGATTTACCAGCCGGAACCCATACCGGCTGCACCCTAGGTATAACTAATAATAAATGGCCCTCGAAAACTCTGCATGCAGCCACCAGGCTTTAGCCTCGTAGCCACGACCCTAAAGGGTCGTGGCTACGTAGCTGGTACGTAATCTATGCCCTTCGTTTTTGTTTATTGATATTTTGTGAAATTTGTTTGGGATTTAGAAATTGAAATTTAGGATTTCCGAAAATAGGCGGTTTTGAGGCTATGCTTCTTCTCTGACGCGCTTTCTGGCCGTCCTTAGCTTCCATAAATGGCGAACGGCGAAACTGACTGCATACAGTACCGTCAGGCCTATCAAGGAATAAATAATCATCTGGGGCGGCTTCAACGCCGAATGAGCGCCGACAACTGCACCCAGGAAAATATACATGCCGTCCCAGAC
>JBAVQV010000058.1:0-13241 GCA_049694415.1 Dehalococcoidia bacterium | reverse complement strand
GTTGAAGAGTGCTGACTCCGCCATGTATTTGGCTAAGGAGCAGGGCCGGGGTATATATAAATATTATCAGGACGACGAAACCAGAAGCGGAGATAAAGCAGATAGACGTGTAGGATTTCTTTCGTAGGTGCCTTACCCGCCATTACCAATATTACTTAATCTTTAATGGTTACCTATGCCTTCCTTTGTCTAGCTGTGTTTTTGTTTTTTGCAGGGCACAATCATACCTTTGAACGGGGCTATTTGACTCCGGTGTATAAGACGGCGAGTATGGTGGTCTTGGCCCCGGTGGCGGACTTAACCAGATGCGGTTGGCTGGAATCGTAATAGACAGCGTCCCCAGGATGCAGAAGCTCAGTTTGGTCTTTAACCTGGACTTTCATTTCACCTTCCAGAACAAAGAGAAACTCCTGACCATCATGGGCAGAGAACTCCTCCGCATCAGTTGGCAGCAGAGTGACAATGAATGGTTCCATCATTCGGTTAGCTTTTTCCGGGGCTAAAGATTCGTAAATATAGCCATATTTCTCGCTTTTCTTTTTTCCGTAGCGAGCCACAGCTTGGCCCCGGCCTCTCCGCACTACAGTCATGGGTTTGTCAACGCCGGGAGATATGAAATAGCCCATCTTCATATCCAGGGCTTTACCTAACTTTATTAATTGACCAAGGGGAGGTACCATTTCATTTAACTCAATGCGATTCAATGTAGTCACATCGATACCAGTTCGGCTGCTGATGTCGTCGAGGCTGAGGCCGCGCATCTCGCGGGCTGCGCGAATTCGTTCGCCTAGAACCTCTCTTTCTTTCTCTAATGCCTGAGCAGGTGCGATACGGGAAGCATCGGTAATGAAATCTTCGTGTCTGGCGGGTTTCTTCCTGGCCGAGCTTACTTTGTCGGCGGGTCGAGTGTCTTTACTTGTTTTCATGTGCTGCCTCCTAGATTGCCCTTCCAGCCGCGCCGATATGACGAGCAATGACTATGCGCAAAATCTCCGATGTTCCCTCTCCAATCTCAAGCAGTCTCTGGTCACGATAAAACCGTTCTATCCGGAAGTCCTTCATCAGCCCATAGCCGCCGTGTAGCTGCAAACCCTGGTGAACGCAACGATGCATGACCTCCGAGCAATAAAGCTTAGCCATGGCAGCCTCTTTGGTTATAGAAAGATTGTTTTCTCGCATCCAGCAGACCTTGTACAGAAAATTCCGGGCAAGTTCGATCTCAAGTGCCATATCCGCCAGTTTAAAGGCATTAACCTGAAAGGAACTGATAGGCCGGCCGAACTGAACACGTGAATTGGCATACTCCAGAGCTATCTCAAAAGCTCCCTGTGAGCCGCCGAGCCCCATGGCGGCGATGCTCAGACGTCCGCCGTCTAGGGTGGTCAGCATCTGGTGAAAGCCATCGCCTATCCTGCCCAAAAGATTTTCCTTGGGAACAATGCAGTCATCAAAGAAAAGCTCCCCGGTATTAGATGAGCGCCACATCATTTTGCCTTTCATTTCCTTGGCAGTAAAGCCGGCTGCATCCCTGGGAACAATGAAGCAGCTGAGCTCTGCATGTCCAGCCTCTCGTTTGCCGGTCACGGCCTGGACAACGACGACACCGGTTAATGGGCAGGCTGAATTCGTAATGAAGATTTTCCTGCCGTTGATAACCCAGTCGTTCCCTTTAACTTCGGCTGTAGTCCGTGAGCTGCCGGCGTCAGAACCAGCCTCAGGCTCGGTAAGGCCAAAAGCTGCCAGATTTTCTCCTGAGCACAGCCTGGGAAGCCATTCCTGTTTCTGTTTCTCATTACCGAAATAGTAGATTGGCCCGATTCCCAAAGAGTTGCCAGCAGCGATGGTAGCAGCCTGCGAGCCATCCACCCTGGCCAGTTCCTCAACCACGATTATATATGAGATATACCCCATGTTTGAGCCGCCGTATTTCTCGGAAACGAAACAGCCCAGCAGGCCCAGTTCGGCCATTTTCTGCGTCAGCTCGATGGAGAATTGCTCTTTTTCATCCAGCTCTCTGGCGATTGGGGCTATTTCTTTTTCGGCGAAGTCTCGAACTGCCTGGCGTGTTAGATTTTGTTCCTCGGTTAATTGGAAATCCATGGCTCTATAATCCTGCTACAGATTATTCTAGATTTGCCTGGTTTTCAGCCGTCACGTTTTGCGGTGTCTATCTATGAATCTGCCCATTCTCTTCAGTGCCTCTTCGATTTCACCGAGGGAGGCAGCATAGCAGCATCGTATGTAGCCTTCACCGCACTGGCCGAAGACCGAGCCGGGGACTACAGCTACTTTTTCTTCCATTAACAGCTTTTCAGCGAATTCTTCCGAAGTCATGCCGGTGACTTTTATAGAGGGGAAGGCATAAAAGGCGCCCTTCGGCTCGAAGCAGGGCAAGCCAATGTCTCTGAATCCCTTAACGATAACTCGACGCCGTCGGTCATAATCTCTCACCATGGCATCTACTTCTCGGTCATCGGCTTTTAGTGCTTCAAGAGCGGCCATCTGTCCCATTATGGAAGCACACAGTATGGTGTATTGGTGGATTTTGGTCATGGCTCCCACAATTTCCTTGTCGGAGGCAGCATAGCCGATTCTCCATCCAGTCATGGCATAGGCTTTGGAAAATCCGTTTAACAGAATAGTACGTTCTCTCATGCCTGGTAAAGTTGCCAGGCAGGTATGCTCGACACCGTAGACGAGTCGGCAGTAGACTTCGTCTGAAATCACCAGAAGATTATATCGCTTAGCCAGTTCAGCAATTTTGGTCAGTTCTTCCTTGGGCAGAACTGCGCCGGTAGGATTGCAGGGATAGCCAATTAAAATAGCTTTCGTCCTCTGTGTAATACATGACTCTATGTCATCGGCGGTTATCTCGAAATCGTTTTCTACACTGGTTGCCACCTGAACAGGTATTCCACCGGCCAAACTGATGGCGGCGGGATATGCGACGTAGCATGGGTCAGGCATGATGACTTCATCACCGGGGTTGAGAATGGCTCTGGCAGCCAGGTCCAGACCTTCGCTGACGCCGACGGTAATCAGTATTTCGTCCTCGGGGTCGTAGGTCAAACCGTAGCGGGATTCGAGGTGTTTGGCTAATTCGGCTCTTAGTTCCGGCGTGCCTTTATTGGAGGTATACATAGTGTAGCCTTTTTCTAATGAGTAAATGGCGGCTTCACGAATGTACCAGGGGGTGACAAAATCGGGCTCCCCAACACCGAGGGAAATTACACCCTCCATGGAAGACAGCAAGTCAAAGAATTTCCTGATACCGGAAGGTGGAAGTGCGCTTACCTTCTCGGATATGCGACTTTGAGATAATTTAATATGACTGGATTCGCTTTTGGACACAGAAACCTCCTGCCTGCAAGCAGGAAATTGATTTGCCGTTAAGGGGCTATCGGCAGGCGCTTGACCTCTTCCCCACCCTCAAATACTTCGCCATCTTCCTTGTATTTCTTAAGTATGAAATGGGTAACGGTCCCCTGTACCGCCTCCAGAGGCGCCAGCTTTTCTGAGACGAAGACGGCAATTTCTTGCATAGTCTTTCCGGCTACTAGTACCGCCAGGTCGTATGTACCGGAGGCGAGATAGACTGAGCGAGCTTCACGAAAGCGATAAATGCGTTCAGCTATGGCATCGAAACCGACATTGCGCTGCGGTACGACCTTGACCTCTACCAGTGCCATGACCTCCGCCTCGCCCAATTTAGTCCAATCGATGATGGCCTTATATCTCAAAATGGCCCGGTCCTGTTCAGCTTTTTTAATTGCCTTTTTTACGTCGGAAACCGGTACACCAGTCATGGTGGAGATTTGCTCTGGTGTCATCCGGGCATCTTTTTCCAGGGCTTCAAAAATCTGTTTCATGTTACCTCCTCAACTCCTAACAGAATAGCCACCATTTATCTTGTGCTTCATTATAGCAGAGTTTGAAAAGCTTCTCATCCTCAGTGACGACCTTGAAAAATTTCTTGCCCGGCTCCAGCCACTCCTTTTCTATCTTTGATATCTTGTGTTCTTTGTCTTGCCAGAAAAAAGATTCAGGTCGTTCAGCATAGGTATGGCCTGAATAGCATTTAACTTCAATCTTATCCAACCCCGTTCCCCGCGCCCCCTTCCCCTTCAAAGGGGAAGGGGGAAAAAAGCTAACTAGAGGGGCGAAGCCCCTCTAGTACACCACTTGCTTTAAAAAATATCCAGCAGATTGGTTTTGCTCTAAATGGGTGGTTTTCTTTTGTGCCAGTCGGTAGATTGCTCGTAGGCGAAGGCAACACGAAGTATGGTTTCCTCGTCGAAAGGTTTGCCTATAACCTGCATACCAATGGGTAAACCATCGGCGAAGCCGGCCGGTACAGATATAGCTGGAAGGCCAGCGATGTTTATGGGCAGGGTGCAAACGTCGCTCAGATACATTTGTATTGGGTCGTCCACCTTTTCATCGAGCTTGAATGGCACGGTAGGTGAAGTAGGGGTGACCAGGGCGTCATATTTCTCGAAAGCATCTTTAAATTCTCTTATTATCAAGGTGCGTACTTTCTGAGCCTTAAGGTAGTAGGCATCATAGTAGCCGGCTGATAAGGCATAAGTTCCCAGCATGATACGCCTTTTGACCTCAGCCCCGAAACCGAACTGTTTCGTTTTTTCCATAGCTTCCCACATGTTAGTAGTGTCCAGGTAAGAGAAACCGTATTTTACGCCGTCATATCGCGCCAGATTAGCTGAAGCTTCAGAAGGTGCCAGGATATAATAAACGGCCAGGGCATACTTGGTGAGGGGTAGTGAGACATCCCAATCCACTTTAGCTCCCAGCTCCTTTAACCTGTTTATAGCGGTCTCCAGATAGGCTCTTACTTCTTTCTGCATTCCCTCGACAAAGTACTCCTTGGGGATGCCTATTCGCAGGTTTTTAATGTCCGGATTCAACGATTTGGCGTAATCAGGAACCGGGTTGGGAGCCGATGTAGAATCTCTCGAGTCATGGCCGGCGATGGTGTTGAGCACAAGAGCACAGTCAGACACGTTTTTGGTTATAGGACCGATCTGGTCCAGTGAACTGGCGAAGGCGACCAGGCCAAAGCGACTTACCCTGCCATAAGTTGGCTTCAAGCCGACCACGCTGCAGAACCCGGCGGGTTGCCGGATGCTGCCGCCGGTATCGGAGCCGAGGGCGTATATGGCTTCATCTGCGGCTACAGCCACCGCTGAGCCGCCGCTGCTTCCGCCAGGGACGCGGTCTAAATCCCAGGGATTTCGCGTCGGAAAGAAAGCAGAATTCTCGGTTGATGACCCCATGGCGAACTCGTCCATGTTGGTCTTGCCTAAGATTACAAAATTGCTGGCCTTCAGTTTCTCTATAACCGTAGCATCGTAGGGCGGAATGAAATTTTCCAAAATTTTTGAGGAGCAGGTAGTCTTGATGCCCTTAGTGCACATGACATCTTTAATCAAGGCCGGTATGCCGGTTAGAGGCTTGATTTTACCGCTGCTTATGACTTTGTCTGCCTCTTTTGCCTGCTCTAAAGCAACATCTTCGCTGGTGGTAACACAAGCCTGTACTTTGTCTTCCACTTTAGCCAGGCGTGCCAGGCTGGCTTTAGTCAGTTCGACCGCCGATATCTTCTTTTCTTTTAGCAGCTGGTGAGCCTGGCAGATGGTTAGCTGATGGAGGTCATTCATGATTCATTCCAGCACTGCGCGGACTTTGAAGGAGTTGCCCTCCCGCTGGGGCGCATTCTTGAGAATATCTTCTACCGGGTAAGACGCCTTTGCCTCGTCGGGTCTGAGAACGTTCTGGAGGGTAATAGACTGGGCTGTGGGTGGCAGGTCCGTGGTATCGACTTGCTTGAGTATCTCGAAGTTTTCCAGAATGTCGGATAGCTGAATTCTAAATTTCTCGATTTCAGTTTCGCTCAGTCCCAATCTGGCCAGAAGGGCTATGTGTTGTACTTCTTTGCGACTTAGATTCATATCTTTTAATCCTGAAAAGTGGTAAAAAAGAGTCCTATTTGAGGTATAGTTATGTCGGATTATTATAGCATAAAGTAGTGATAGGTCTTTAGACCTGTCCGATGGCGGACAGACCTAACCACCAAAATGATGTCGAGTCAGAGGTTGGAGCAGATGATCCAACCTACCCAAAATCGCTACCTTGACGGTTAGAGGCGGACATTGCTACAATGCCAATGCCCTTTTGAGGGTAAAATTCAACTAGGAACGAGGTGCCATAAGTGCAGCATTTCGAACCAGAAAAAATCCGCAACGTTGTATTGCTGTCGCATTCCGGCGCTGGAAAGACATCGCTGGCTGAAGCGATGCTTTTCGATTCAGGGGTCATAAGCCGCTTGGGCAGTGTCACCGATGGGACGACCACTTCCGATTATGACCCTTCTGAAATAAAGCGCCAGATAAGCGTTAACCTGTCTTTGCTGCCATGCCAGTGGAAGGATTGTAAACTTAATCTAATTGATACCCCTGGCTATTCTGATTTCGTGGCTGAAGTTAAAGCAGCGTTAGCGGTCAGTGAAGGTGCGGTTATTGTTGTTTGTGCTGTCTCCATGGTGGAGGTCGGTACCGAACAGGTGTGGAGATATGCCAGCGAAGCAAAATTACCGCGCCTTATTTTCGTGAATAAGATGGACAGGGATAATGCCAGCTTCTTTAATACCTTAAAGGATGTTCAGACCAAACTCGGAGCCAGATGCCTGCCTATCCAACTGCCGATAGGTTCCCAGAAAGACTTTCAAGGGATAGTGGACCTGGTGACGAAGAAGGCTTATATTGGTAATCCCTTAAAAGAGGCTGAAATACCATCGTCTCTACAAAGCGACGTTGATTCCTACCGCGAAAAATTGGTTGAAGCAGTGGTGGAGGTCGATGATGAACTTATTACCAAATATCTGGATGGGGAGGAAATAAGCGAAGAACAGATTCACCGCTGCATAAAAGAAGCGACCAGATTGGGCAAAGTTGTTCCGGTGCTGCTTGGCTCTGCCCTGAAAAATACTGCGGTTACGCCCTTGATGGATACCATCCACGATTATATGCCGTCACCCCGGGAACGGGCTGAATTAAAAGCCACAAATGCGTCTACGGGTGCTGAAGAAGTCGTTGAACCGGTTTCAGGTGCACCGTTATCCGCCTTTGTTTTCAAGACAACCAATGACCCTCGTGTGGGCAAGTTCAGCTATTTTCGAGTTTATTCAGGGACAATCTCCAGCAATTCACAGGTGTGGAATGTTAACAAGGGTGCTACCGAGCGTATAGGACAACTCTTCATTTTGCGAGGTAAAACACAGGAGCCAACACCACAACTGAGTGCTGGAGATATCGGCGCTGTGGCTAAGTTAGCCTCGACAACTACAGGGGATACGCTTGGTGCTCGTGAACGTCAGATAAAGTTTGCTCCTATTGAGTTTCCCACGCCGCTATTGAATATGGCAGTCCATCCTAAATCTAGAGGTGATTTGGATAAAATGAGCACAGTGCTGCCTAAAATCTGTGAAGAAGACTTCACTCTCAAAGTGCAACGAGAGGCTGATATCGGCGAGATACTTCTGTGGGGAATGGGGGAAACACATCTTGATGTTGCCGCTGAAAGACTGTCGAGCAAGTTCGGCGTAGAAGTTAACCTTCAGCGACCTAAAGTACCTTATAAAGAGACTATCACTGTAAGGACTGAGGCAGAGTACAAACACAAGAAGCAAACCGGCGGGCATGGCCAGTATGGGCACGTCGTTTTGGAGTTAGAGCCATTGCCCAGAGGTACTGGTTTTGAGTTTACAGAAAGGGTGGTTGGTGGAGCAGTACCTAGAAACTATATCCCAGCGGTGGAAAAAGGAGTCAATGAAGCTAGACTCGAAGGAGTCCTGGCTGGATGTCCGGTAGTTGATGTCAGGGTAAAGCTTTTCGATGGCAGCTCTCACCCCGTGGATTCATCAGACATGGCTTTTAAAATTGCCGGGGCGCAAGCTTTGAAGAAAGGACTGGCTGAAGGACAGCCTGTGTTGCTCGAACCGATTGTGAACATGACAATCACCGTGCCTGATACTCTTACCGGTGACATAATCGGCGACCTTAACACCAAACGAGGCCGTGTGTCTGGCATGAATCCAGGAAACGGGGTCAATGTTATTCAAGCACAGGCTCCACTGGCAGAAGTCCAGCGTTATGCGGTAGACCTCAGGTCAATGACGCAGGGTCGTGGCACTTTCACTATCCAGTTCAGCCACTATGAAGAAGTGCCAGCCCAAATCACACAGAAGATTATCGCCCAGAAAACCAATCAATAAGCTGCGGGTTCGCTAGCAGGCTAAAAGTTCCCTGACCTTTTGAGTAAATGTCGGCAGAACCTGTTTCCAATCGCCTACCACACCGAAGCGAGCTTCTTTGAATATGTTAGCTTCGGGGTCCTTATTTATGGCTATTATGTTTTTGGAGCCTGAACACCCGGCCAAATGCTGACTGGCGCCAGAAATCGCTACTGCGATGTAGACCTCAGGTGTCACAATTTTACCGGTAAGACCAATCTGCCATGATTCTGGAACCCACTTGTTGTCAGACGGTGGCCTGGAAGCCCCCACTGCAGCCCTTAGTGCTTTGGCCAGCTCTTCTAGTTGTTTGAAGCCTTCAGGGCCACCGATTCCTCTCCCTCCGGACACTATTATTTGAGCATCTTCGAGTTTTACCCCGGCGACTTCCTCCTTAATTGTTTCCAGCACCTTTGTCCTTATCTTTGCCGGGTCTAGTTCAACCTTGATAGACGCAATCTCTCCTTTTCTGGCTTCGTTAGGTTCCAGTGGGGACATTGCTTTCTGCCTGACTGTTACCATCTGGGGCAGAAGCTCTGAGGTGAAAGTAGCCCTGGCATTGCCGCCGTAAACAGGCCGGGTCTGCTGAAGCAGCTTGGTCGCCGGGTCGATGCTGAGCTCGATGCAGTCCATGGATAAGCTGGTGCCCAGTCTAAAGGACAACCGGGGGGCCGTATCTCGCCCGACAGATGTTTGTCCAAAAAGCAGAATCCTCGGTAAGATATCCTTTACCGCTTTTTCCATTACGGCGACGTACGCATCAGTTTGATATTCCTTCAGCAGCGGATTCTCGACGGTGTAAACTTTGTCGGCCCCGTAGGCTATAGCCTTTTTAGGGGCTTCATCTAACTTGTCGCCGGCCAGTATACATATCAAATCTTCTTTCAATTCATCGGCAAGACGCCGACCGCCTCCCAGAAGCTCACTGGTAATCGAGCTTAGTTTGCCATCCACCATTTCACCGTAGACCATAACGCCTTTATTTTCAGCCATAGTAACCTCCTGTGATTACTTTCAAATCTTAGATTAATTTTGTTTCTCTGAGTCTCTCAGCCAGCTTGGTACCAGCTTCCGCTGGCGTGTCACCGCCTATAATTTCACACTTACCTTCCTTAACTGGCTGGAAAAGTTTGAGAAGCTTGGTTTTTCTGCCCGCAGCACCTAGCTGAGATGAGTCTAACCCGATGTCTGCTGGCTTCCAAACTACAGGCTGCTTTTTTGATGCCGCCATAATCCCCTTGAGGGTAGCATAACGAGCTTCACCAAGCTCGTTGCTGACGGTAATCAAGGCGGGAAGGGTTACCTCAATTACCTGATAACCGTCGGAGATAACTCGTTCCACTCTGGCTTTACCGTCGGTAGCTTCTACCTTTTTTGCCAGGGTAATGCAGGGGATTCCGAGTATTTCCGCGATACCTGAGCCGACCTGTCCAGCATCCCAATCGGCTGCTTGACGACCGCAGAAGATGATGTCATATTCTCCTACCTTTTTGATAGCCGTGGCGAGGGCGAAAGCGATAGACCAACTGTCACCGCCCTCAAAAGCTTCGTCTTCAAGGAGGATGAGCTCATCAGCTCCCATGGAAAGTGGCTTCTTAACGACGTCGCGGAGAAGGTTGTTGCCCAGGCTTAATACCGTAATTTTGCCACCTTGCAGGTCTTTAATTCGGAGTGCTGCCTCTACAGCTTGTTCATCGAACGGGTTGACAACGGGGGGTACTCCTGGTGGTGGTATCACCTTGTTCGTGGAGGGGTCAATCTTGAAACTTGCTGGTGGCGCCTCCGGATCTAGAACCTGTTTGCAGCAAACAATCATGTTCAGGGGCATATTTTTCCTCCTTCAGATAGTTTTGTTTGTTGGCTTGAACCAAACGTATACTTTAAGGCAAATGCCTCTATTTGTCAAATTGGATACCCGAGCTCAATTTTTACCACTCTCTTTATTCCATTCAAGTCTTCGATATATT
Source organism: Dehalococcoidia bacterium (assembly GCA_049694415.1). Lineage (GTDB taxonomy): Bacteria > Chloroflexota > Dehalococcoidia > GIF9 > UBA5629 > 9FT-COMBO-48-23. The sequence goes on along the minus strand of JBAVQV010000058.1, from coordinate 2,966 downwards.
CACAATTTACCCTATTGAAACAACTATGGATTAACCGGCTAATGTCTTTCTCTTGATTGTGCCCTATTTCCAGAAGGAGACAACCGCCGAAGTTAATTCTCTCTTTTACTTGCTCTAGAAGTCGTAGAATACAGTCCAAGCCGCTTCTGCCGCCATCTATTGCCATCCTGGGCTCGAATTTGGCTATCTCCGGGCTTAAATTGGGCAGCTCTGAATTTTTAATATAAGGCAAATTGGCGACTATCAGGTCAACTGGTTCAGGTAGCGGCTGTAATAAGTCACCTGGAAGCAAGGTTACCTGTTCGGCAACTTTGTGATGCACACAGTTCAATCTGGCAACCTCGAGAGCTGAAGAAGAAAGGTCGGTAGCGTAAACTTTGCTGCCGGGCAGGTTTAGGGCAAGACTAATGGCAATAGCTCCACAGCCTGTTCCAATGTCAGCCACTAATAACGGTCTTGTAAGATGGTTGCTTCGGCTCCTGGCAAATTCAAGAGCAGCGTCCACAAGTACTTCCGTTTCCGGACGGGGAATGAGGACACGGGAATCGACATAAAAATCAATGCCATAGAATTCCCTGTGCTTTAGAATATACGCTGTAGGTTCGTGTTGAAGGCGTCGCCCGACTAATTTATGTAATTTGTTTTCTTCTTCCCAGCTTAACGTTTGTTCGGGCTTAGTATATATTTGGACCGGTGACAGATTTGTTGCCTGACCCAGTAGTATTCTAGCTTCAATATAGCAATCCTCTGTGCCGTTCATGCCTAGGATGTAGGCAGATTGCTGAAGCGCCTGTGCTAAGTTCATGGATGGCTTCTCTCTAATAGTCTCACCTGTTCACTGGTGGCGAGAGCATCGATTAGGTCGTCGAGGTCTCCGTCAAGGATGCGCGGCAAATTGTGAATAGATAGATTGATGCGATGGTCGGTAAGCCGGTCTTGAGGGAAATTGTAGGTACGAATTTTTTCAGCTCGCTCACCGCTACCTATCTGCGAACGACGTTCTTCAGTTATCTCCTCGTTTTTTTTACGCTGCTCTTTGTCTAGTAAGCGAGCCCGTAGAACTGCCATGGCTTTCATTCTATTCCTTAATTGGGAGCGTTCGTCCTGGCAAGTCGTCACTATACCGGTAGGTAAATGCGTGATACGAACGGCAGTCGTCACCTTATTTACATTTTGACCACCGGCTCCGCCGCTGCGGAAAAAATCAATCTTGATATCATCGGGCTTAATAGCTACCTCCACCTCTTCAGCTTCGGGGAGGACGGCTACAGTGGATGTCGAAGTATGAATCCGTCCCGAGGCTTCGGTAACCGGTACTCGTTGTACTCGATGGACTCCACTCTCGTATTTTAACCGACTAAAAGCGCCCCTTCCTTTGATTTCGAAAATTATTTCCTTAAAACCACCAAGCTCGGTCTGGTTGCTATCGATGATATCCACCTGCCAGCCTTTACCTTGGGCATAGCGACTGTACATGCGGAAGAGGGAGGCGGCGAAAAGAGACGCTTCTTCACCGCCAGTGCCAGCTCTGATTTCCATAATGACATCCTTATTTTGGTTAACATCTTTGGGTAACAGGGATAGCTGAAGTTCGTGAAGAATACTATCATGCCGTTTCTTTAGATTGCTTATTTCCTCTTTTACAATGGGTATCATGTCGGGCTCTAGCCCATCGTCCAGCATGGCTTGAGTTTCCTGCAATGCTTTAGAAACGGCCTTGTATTGGCGATACTTGGTTACGATGCTCTCCAGACTAGCCTGTTCCTGGGCTAAGGTTTGCAGGCGTGTCAGATTGGAAGACAAATCTGGCTGAGCTATCAGTTGATTTAACTCCTGATATCGTTTTTCGATAGATTCTAGTCTGTTTATCATGGCTTATTTTCAGTTGGAATTATATCACAGCTTCGAGAAATGTGCCCTCGAAACCATAGGTGTGTACACGTATTGACAGGAGCCGCAGGTTGTGTTAATATAATTACCTGCTTCGATTGCGCACTTTAACAACTGGATAGTGGAAGGAAGATTTTTCAGAGAGTTTGATCCTGGCTCAGAATGAACGTTAGCGGCGTGCCTGATGCATGCAAGTCGAACGCCCTGGTAGTCCGCAAGGATTACCAGGGAGTGGCGAACGGCTGAGTAACGCGTAAGTGACCTACCTTCAAGTGGGGGACAACCTGTCGAAAGGCAGGCTAATACCGCATGTGCTAGTAAGTTAAATCACATTTATTAGCAAAGCCTTCGGGCGCTTGAAGAGGGGCTTGCGTCTGATTAGCTAGTTGGTGGGGTAATGGCCTACCAAGGCGATGATCAGTAGCTGGTCTTAGAGGACAACCAGCCAGACGGGGACTGAGACACGGCCCTGACTCCTACGGGAGGCAGCAGCAAGGAATTTTGCGCAATGGGCGAAAGCCTGACGCAGCAACGCCGCGTGGGGGATGAAGGCCCTCGGGTTGTAAACCCCTTTTCTCGGGGAAGAATAATGACGGTACTCGAGGAATAAGTCTTGGCTAACTACGTGCCAGCAGCCGCGGTAATACGTAGAAGGCGAACGTTATTCGGATTTACTGGGCGTAAAGCAGGTGCAGACGGTTCCATAAGTCGGGTGTTAAATCTCCTGACTCAATCAGGAGGGGTCATTCGATACTGTGGAGCTTGAGGGCAGCAGAGGAAGGCGGAATTCCCGGTGTAGCGGTGAAATGCGTAGATATCGGGAGGAACACCAGTGGCGAAGGCGGCCTTCTGGGCTGTTCCTGACGTTAAGACCTGAAAGCGTGGGGAGCGAAACGGATTAGATACCCGTGTAGTCCACGCTGTAAACTTTGGACACTAGGTATGGGGAGTATCGACCCTCTCCGTGCCGAAGCTAACGCTTTAAGTGTCCCGCCTGGGGACTACGGCCGCAAGGCTAAAACTCAAAGGAATTGACGGGGGCCCGCACAAGCAGCGGAGCGTGTGGTTTAATTCGA
>JBAVQV010000057.1:0-5437 GCA_049694415.1 Dehalococcoidia bacterium | reverse complement strand
TTATCAGCCTTTGGCAGTGTCGCAGTTCTGGTTTCTACTTGTCTCCAATTGCTGGTGACTACTCTCAGTGGCCTATTCGAGGTGAAGTTGCATGTTGTAGTTTCCTCTTCAGGTGCAACTGCTGCTTCGGCTGCGGCCGGTGGTATTGATTCCGGTGCCGGCAGTCTTTTATCCGCCCCAACCGTTTGGACTCCGGGCAGCTCTTTGGGCGCTGTTGTAGACTTAATTTCATTCTCGTATATCTGGAGAAGCTCGCCGAATTTCTCCATGAGCTGCTCTCTAGTTGTCCCCGGACCCAGTTTTGGCTTATCTCCACCTATCATTACCACTGTGGTTTGGGGCGGTTGTATGGGCTGAGGAGGTGGCGGTGGCATATACGGATAATACGGTAGTGGTGGTGCCGCCGGCTTTGGTTGCAGACTGCGTAGCAGCAAGTACAATCCGTAGCCGCCCAGGACAAGCAATACAATTGTCAGAGGTATCATAATGAATGGCAGGGTGTAGTCAGGCTGCCAATCTATAGTCACTGTTTTGGGGGTATCCATCAGAGTAGTGCCGCTGGAATTGACGGCATTTAGCTTGCCTCCGAATATACCAAGAATACCCTGTATTCGGACCTGCGGATTATTCATACTCCATTTAGCTTCGCTGCCCGCCTTGTACCAATCGCTGCCCTCCGCTTCGCCATAAGGCGATGTCAGGGTCAGCCTGTAGTAGGTATCGTAGTAGGCTGTGCAGCTTCCGGCGGCGTTGACCGTCAGGCTCAGGTCTTTACCCGAGGCAGTTTCACCCGTAGGTAATTTCCAGTAGGCGAAACGATATTGTATACCCGGGCTATTCGTGTCATTAACTTGGTCCGGGGCACTGGTTCTGAGCGTGTAGTCTTCCTTATACCAGCCGGAGCCTGACAGTTGGCCTACCTTTGAGGGCTCGGTTTTGAAGTCGATAGAATATTCTGTGTTATAAGTAAAATTGGCGTCAGGCGACGATTCCCTTACGGTTATGGAATTTTGCTCGGCTTTGTATCTGACACCAACCTCTTTCGGGTCTTCGACAATAGAGTCGACGCTGATAGAGCGGATAGCTCCCAGGTCGAGGCTGAGTGTGGTGGATTCGCCGCCGCGCAGGGTAGCAATGATACTTCCCGAAGCAGATACTTTTGTCTGGCCAGATTTGAGGCCGCTGCTAATAGTAATAGTAGCATCATAGCCGCCCTTTTCTACCGTTATGCTGAAGCTCTGCGTACCTGTTAGAGGTGTGGCTGAACTGTCAGTGACGTCAACTATAAAGCTATAGCTGCCGGCGCTGCCTTTGTCTGGAACACCTGATATGTAGCCAGTGCCTGCATTGAAATTTAGTCCTGAGGGCAATGACCCACTGGAGATAGACCAGGTATATGGTGTTATCCCGCCGCTGACTTTTATCACATCCGTATAGCTTTCACCCTCTTTGGTTGATAATAAACTGGTTGTAAGGAATCTTAATGGAGTTTGAGTGACATTGATGAAGAAACTCTGTTGGGCAGTAACCGGTGAGCTGTCGGTGACCTGGACAGTAGGGTTGAAAGAGCCGGCTGTAGTAAGTGTACCAGAGATAGTTAGTGTAGTTGCCGAGGCTGTGTAAGTCAATGTCGGCGGTAGCCCAGCAATAGTTAACGAGGTATATGGTGGAGTTCCACCAGAAACCGTTATAGTAAAATTGTAGGTACTGCCTACCTGGCCCGGCGGTAGAGGTGAAGGAAAAGATGAAATGACTATTGGTGGTGCTGCCTGGACAGGGCTGGCAAATAGGAGAAAAGCGCTGGAGATGGTGAGCAGGCAAATCAGCGTTAGGCAAAGCCCTTGACCAATAGCGCGGCTTAATAGTGTGTGTTTTTTCATGAGCATAGATTTCACATACCTTGTATCTATTATAGTAGTCAGGCCGCCATTTGTCGATACCAGGTAGTCAATCTTTGGGCAGCCGATGCAGAAAAGAACAGCTGAGCCAGGGGGACGTTAGTATGAACTGAAGCAGAAGATTTCTCTCAATCTTAAGAGTGACCGTCGCCAGCCTCTATGACATGGTATAATTGTGGCTCTGGACGAACTGAAACTGACAACCAGTCGGTGGGAACACGATTAATAATATGATATATGAGCATTATCGGCAACCGCTGATTTCTAGGGCTGCGTTTTTTCTGCGCCTTCTTCTGCATGTCGGTATTGCAGTGGGAATTGTGGTCGCTTCGCTGGCGCTCGGCATTATCGACTATCACGTATTCGAAGGCTTATCCTGGATTGATTCCACGGTCAATGCGGCCATGATTCTCGGCGGCATGGGGCCGGTAAATCAGCTATACACAAATGCTGGAAAGCTGTTTGCTGCGTTTTACGCGCTATTTTCCGGTATAGTCTTTCTTGTTGCCGTTGCCGTAATGCTTGCCCCAGCAGCGCACCGATTACTTCATCGGTTTCATATTGAGTTTGAATCTGAAGATTCAACTAAAGGCTAATTCGGTGTCAGTCTTTACTCAATAGCATACATTCATTCATACAAGCAGTACACACATTTCTGGCTATTTGCTGAGCGCTGTTCCGTTATAGAGATGTTGCTATAATTATAGAAGGCAAACTTTAAGTAGTGAGGGAAATAATGAAAATTAAAGATAATACAATCTTAATTACCGGCGGAGCAACAGGCATTGGTTTCTCTCTGGCTCAGGCCCTCGTAAATGCTGGCAATAAGGTAATTATATGTGGCAGAAGGGGAAGTAAGCTGAAAGAAGCTAAAGACAAGCTGCCACAAATACAGATTAGAGTATGTGATATGTCTAAGGAGAAAGAACGCGGATCATTATTCAAGTGGGTCAAAGCTAATTTTAAAGACCTTAATGTATTGATAAATAACGCCGGGATTCAAAGGATGGTAAATCTTAAGAAAGGGACTCAAGACCTGTTCAGTAGTGAAGATGAAATCGAGACCAATCTGGTTGCTCCCATTCACCTGTCTGCATATTTTATTCCCTTGCTGCTTAAAAAAAAGGAAGCAGCTATTATCAATGTTTCCTCTGGATTAGGTTTTGTGCCCATAGCATCTATGCCTGTTTATTGCGCTACCAAGGCTGCAGTTCATTCGTTTACCGTATCCCTCAGATATCAATTAAGAGATACCCCCATAAAAGTATTTGAAATAGTACCACCTGCGGTGGATACTGAACTAGACAAAGGAACTACTGAAGAAGCAGCCCAGGAATATAGAGGTATACCGCCATCTGAAGTGGCCAGGGCAGCTATAGCAGCAATTGCGAAAGATGAATATGAGATATTAGTTGGGGAAGCTAAGGATTTAGTGAGGCGAGCGCGGGCTAACCCGGAGCAGGCATTTCTAAGCATTAACCAATGGTGAAAATTAGTCATTTATAGCAGAACGGAACCAACGAGGTACCAATGGTGCAACACCAGGACTTTGCTTTCTCACCTCTTATTTTGGTTTCAATCATCCCCTCTATTTCGTCATATTATCAATAATGGCCCTACCAGCGTATTTTCCTTCGTCCATATCCCTAAATACTTGACTGATTTCCGACAAGCTGGCAACTCTACCTACGTGAGTTTTGACTTTACCATCCACGGCCAATTGAACTAATTCTCTCATTTCCTCTACTGTACCCACTGCCGATGCCATTATGAGCGGGTCTCTGCCTAACAGCTCCAATGGGGTTATCGATATTGGTCCTTCGCTCACGGCAGGCATTCCAACGCCAACAAATACTCCTCCACGCTTCATTAATCTTAATCCAAGCTCAAAGCCAGCTATTCTTGGTGAAAATACGATGCTTGCGTACACGCCACCAAATTTTTCCTTAACGAATTCGACTGCTTCGCTTACAGGCACAGCGTAATCAGCACCCTGGCTCTTCATGAATTCTATTTTTTCCTGGCTCACATCAACTCCGACAACTTTATACCCGAATGCCTTAGCTACCTGTACTGCGTAGTGCCCAAGTCCACCCGCCGCACCAATAATGGCTACCGGCTTACCTGGTAAAACACCGAATTTGATAAGCTTTTTGACGGCGCTATAGGCTGTTAAGCCTCCACATGCCAATGGGACTTCTCTGTCGCTTATTTCCACAGGTAGCTTTACTAATGATTTTACCCAAAGCGAAATGTACTCGGCATAGGTACCAATAATGCCCTTAGCTTGTTTGCATAGCCTAGGTCTTCCACTGAGGCAATATTCACAAGCACCACACCAGTATCCTCCTCCTGTGCCACCGAGACCCAATATAACCCTATCGCCTTTCTGTATAAATTTCTCCGCTCCAGGACCTAACTCCTCGACTATTCCTATGCCTTCGTGACCCATCGGAATTGGAAATGGTCGGACAAACCCGGGCCAATCCCCCTTAACCAAATGTAGGTCCGAGTGGCAAACACCTGCGGTGGTAATCTTGACCAAGGCTTCTTCGTAACCAGGGGAAGGTTTAGGCACATCTTTTATAGCTAATTTGCCATCGGCAAGGATAACTGCGCGCATATTTCTTTACCTCCTACATACTATTCAATAACGGAATTATATCATTGGAGCAGGTATAGGTGTGGTATTTTTGGGGTGAAAATAGTCGATATCTCATGGCGCTTGACGTTGCTAAAATCATCAATGAGGAAATGAAAACAGAATGATGTTTTGTTACTTCTGTTTCTGGCGATATCCAAACCTGCTTGATACTCTCTATAACTGGTGCAATCTGCGAACTGATGTCATGAAAATGCTAATCTATGTGGGGGTGGTCATTGTCCTTTTACCTGGACCGGCAGGCAGGCTACCATGAGATAGACTTCGGTGGCGTGGCTGGCGAGTAGCTGGTTGGCTTTGCCCAAGAGGTCACGGAAGATGCGGCCGAGCCTGTTTTCGGGCACCAGACCCATGCCCACCTCGTTGGAGACGATGACGAAGCTGGCATCGAGCCTGTCCATGGCGGAGATAAGCTGGTTTATTTCAGAGGTCACTCTTTTCTCCGCTTCCGGGTAGTCAGGCTCGTCATGTAGCAAGTTGGAGATGAGCAGGGTGAGACAGTCTATGAGCACCACCTCGGCATCGCCGATCTGTTTTTCTATTCCTCTGCCGATGCCGGTCGGTATCTCCAGCGTTCGCCAGTTTTTGGGGCGGGCTTTTTTGTGCTCGGCAATACGAGCTTCCATCTCTTCATCCAGCGCCTCGCCGGTGGCGACAAAGAGGACCTTGCCACCGAGTTCAGTAGCCAGTTGCTGGGCGTAATGGCTTTTACCGCTGCGGGCGCCGCCAAGTAGGAGGGTGATTCCCTTAGCCAAGGCTGTACTCCAGTATGTCTAAAGTCCAATGGTTATTTCTGGCTATCGGGACTGCCTTGCCGATTTTCACCGGTTTCTTAAAAGCTGGCCCATCGTAAACAAAGGTATGAAATTCCCCGCCC
>JBAVQV010000056.1:0-4853 GCA_049694415.1 Dehalococcoidia bacterium | reverse complement strand
GCTAAGGGAAGCCAATGCACTCGACCGCCTTCAAGAGGTCTACGCCGAGCTACCCCGAACTCGAAAAGAGCTGGGCTATCCGCCTCTGGTAACTCCCACCAGCCAGATTGTAGGCGTTCAGGCGGTTCAAAACGTCCTGTTTGGCAGATACAAAATGATATCCAAAGAAGTCAAAGACTACGTCTACGGGCTGTACGGCAAGCCGCCCGCCCCAATTGACAAAGAGATTCAAAAAATAGTGCTCAAAGGCTACGAACGAGGGGAGAAACCTATAACCTCGCGGCCGGCAGATATTCTCCAGCCGGAACTGGAAAAAGCTAAAGAAGCGACCAAAGATATTGCCAAGGACATCGGTGACGTTCTTGTTTATGCACTTTATCCTCAAACCGGTATGCGATTTCTGAAATGGAAATACGGCTTGGAGACGCCACCGCCGGAAACTAAGCCTAAGACTCTGGAAGACGTGAAGAGAGAAGATGAGCTTATAGCTAAAGCTAAGGCCGGCAAACTGGGGGAGAAGATGGAAATGAAAGCACCGGCCAAGGGTCCGGCTGCCAGGACGTTCAATGTCTTTGTCGGCGATGAATATTATAAGGTCGAGGTCGAGCCTACGGGTGGACCGGTTGCATTTGCCCCACCTCCAGTCTCTGCCTCACCACAACCTAAGGCAGAAACGCCTCCGGCACGAGCCGAGAAAAAAGAGGCTCCGGCACCCCCCAAGGCAGCAGCGGCTGCCGGCGAGACGCCGCTGCTGGCTCCGATACCGGGCACGATTGTCCGTTACCTGGTAAAAGAAGGCGATGAAGTCAAGGCAAACACGGGTATAGTTATACTGGAAGCCATGAAGATGGAAAACGAAATTGTGGCTCCAGTCGCGGGTAAGATTAAATCCATTAATTTCAAGTCTGGTGACAAAGTAAGCGGCGGCGCTGTACTCGCCATAATTGGTTAGGCTCCAATGGGGAAAACCCTCAGTGAGAAGATACTAAGTGAAAAATCAGGGGCTGATGCCAGAGCCGGCGATATAGTAATTGCCCAGGTAGATTTAGCCTTTGCCCAGGATACCACCGGCCCCTTAACTGTCCGGCAGTTCAAAGAGGTCAAACATGGTACTCTAGCCAGTCCACAGCGGACCGCCATCTTTCTCGACCACGCCATACCAAGCCCCAACCGGCAGCTATCCAACGACCATCAGTTTCTGCGTCGCTTTGCTGAGGAAACCGGCTGCCAGATTTTTGAAGGCGGCAGCGGCATATGCCACCAGCTAGTAGCGGAAAAGTTCGCCAACCCGGGGGACATCATCGTCGGTGCTGACTCCCATACAGTTACCGCCGGCGGTCTAGGAGCCTTTGCTACCGGTATGGGATCCAGTGATATCGCCGTTGTTTTCGCACTGGGCAAAACCTGGTTCCGGGTACCGGAGACCTTCAAAATTAGCATCAACGGTAAGTTTCAAAAATGGGTTGGCGCCAAAGACCTTGCCCTCCATCTTACTGGAGTACTAGGGGCTGATGGCGCCACTTACAAAGCGCTGGAATTCGATGGCAGCGCTGTAGCTAACATGACCCTACCTCAGCGCCTAACCGTAGCTAATATGGCAGTCGAAGCTGGCGCCAAGGTCGGTATTTTCCCCAGCGACAATATAACCAGAAGGTACCTGGCAGCTCAAGGTAGAAGTAGTAAATACAAGGCGCTGCGTCCCGACGCCGATGCCGAATACGAGAGGGCTATTGCCCTGGATGCCTCTGAGCTTGAACCTATGGTAGCCATGCCTCATGCTGTAGACAATGTCACTCCGGTAAAGATGCTGGCCGGCACTAAAATCGACCAGGTATTTATCGGTACGTGCACCAACGGCCGGCTCGAAGATTTGGCTGCCGCCGCTGCCATACTCAAAAATAAGAAGCGCAATCCGAGGGTCAGATTAATCGTAGCACCGGCATCACAGCAAGTCCTCAGCAAGGCTATGAGAATCGGCTATATCCAGATTTTAGTCACTGCCGGAGCCGTGATACTGCCACCGGGATGCGCTGCCTGTCTCGGCGTACATCAAGGCGTTCTCGGAGATAATGAGGTCTGTGTATCGACAGCCAATCGTAATTTCAAAGGTCGGATGGGCAACCCGGAAGCCTCAATATATTTGGTCAGTCCGGCCACAGCCGCCGCCTCGGCGTTGACCGGCGAAATCACCGACCCGAGAGAGGTTAAATGATGCCTGAAACTGTTCTTAGGGGCAGAGCTTTCAAGTTCGGTGACAACATCTCGACCGACCATATCATACCGGGTAAATACGCACACTTGAGAAGCGACCTGCCTGAATTAGCCAAACACGTTATGGAAGATGCCGACCCGACTTTCGCCAACCAAGTGAAACCGGGTGACTTCATTGTTGCCGGCAAGAACTTCGGGCTTGGTTCCAGCCGGGAACATGCGGCACTGGTTATTAAAATGGCTGGAGTGAGCGCTATACTGGCAAAATCGGTTGCCCGCATCTTTTTCAGAAACGCCATAAACCAGGGGCTGCCGGTGCTGATTTGTGATACCGATAAAATTGGCGCTGGTGATGAAATAGAAGTGAATTTAAGCACAAGTTCGGTTAGCGACCTGACCAACGGTGTCAAGCTTACCTTTGGTAAAATCCCGAAGGTGATGTTAGACATACTCAGTGAAGGCGGGCTTATCCCTTATATAAGCAAACACGGCGACTTCGAGCTCTGATATCTCGAGAGATTTAATGTCACCCTGAGCAATAGCGAAGGGTCTCTAGATTCTTCGCTTCGCTCAGAATGACAGTTGCGAAGGACTCGCAATGACAGGTAGAAATTACTAAGCGCTCTGAATTTTGTAAAGGCAGGAAATATTATGCCTCACAAAGTGACTCTTATCCCCGGCGATGGAATTGGTCCCGAGATTACCGAGGCGACAAAGCGTGTATTAGAAGCCACAGGTGTTAAATTCGAGTGGGATATAGGAATAGTCGGCCAGAAAGCTCAGGATAAATTCGGCACACCTTTACCTGATGAAGTTCTCGAATCTATTAAGAAAAATAAGGTGGCCCTGAAAGGGCCGGTAACGACACCGATTGGTACCGGCTTTAGAAGCGTAAACGTGGCTTTGCGCCAGAGCTTGGACCTCTATGCCTGCCTCCGTCCATGTAAAACATATCGAGGCGTACCCACACCATTTAAAAACGTAGATATCGTAATCGTTCGAGAGAACACAGAGGACCTTTACAGCGGCATTGAATTTGCCAGGGATACCCTGGGGAGCGCCAGCTTGGCAAAGCTCATCCTCGATACCACAAAGACTAAAGTGAAGGAAGATTCCGGCTTTAGCATAAAAGTGATTTCGGAGACAGCCTCCCGGCGTATCATCAATTTTGCTTTTGAATATGCCCGCGCTAATAATAGAAAAAGGGTCACCGCTGCTCACAAAGCCAATATACTGAAATTTTCCGACGGCATCTTTCTGGACGCCGCCCGCGAGGTGGCTAAGGGATATCCAACTATAGAGTTCGAAGACGTGGTTATTGATGCACTGTGCATGCGCCTTGTCCGAAATCCACAACAATACGATGTCATCGTACTGCCCAACCTCTATGGAGATATCGCATCCGACCTATGTGCCGGATTGGTTGGCGGATTGGGTGTTGCACCGGGGGCTAACATAGGTGATAATATAGCGGTTTTTGAGCCCACCCATGGCAGCGCACCAAAGTACGCCGGCCAGAATAAAGTCAATCCAATGGCTATGATGCTATCGGCAGTAATGATGCTCCGCTATCTCAACGAAATCAAGGTCGCAAACAATCTGGAAAAAGCCATAGCTGACGTTATTACTGAAGGTAAAAGCATAACCTACGACTTAAAAGCGGACCGTAATCAACCTGCGGCAACCACTTCAGAGGTCGCTGATGCTGTGATTGAAAAATTGAAAAAGCGAGGAGGCTAAAATGAGAAGCAAGGTTAGTGTTATCGGCGCGGGCAATGTAGGAGCCACTCTGGCTCAGCGTATCGCCGAAAAGGGATACGCCGATGTGGTGCTGGTGGACATCATCGAAGGCTTGCCTCAGGGCAAAGGCCTGGACATGCTGCAAACCGGCCCGATTACCGGCTCAGATGCGAGAGTCATCGGTACTAATTCCTATGAGGAGACAGCCAACTCCGACATCGTAGCCATCACCTCCGGAGTGCCCAGAAAGCCGGGAATGAGTCGTGATGACCTGGTATTGACTAATATGAATATCGTGAAATCGGTCACCGAGCAGGTGGTGAAATACTCGCCGAAGTGCATACTCATCATGGTGGCCAATCCGCTGGATGCCATGACTCAACTGTCACTTCACATCAGCAAATTTCCCCGAAAACGCGTAATCGGCCAATCGGGCATTCTAGACTCCTCAAGATTCAGGACTTTTATCGCCCAGGAACTAAACGTTTCAGTCGAAGATGTTTATGCCTGTGTTCTCGGTGGGCACGGCGATACCATGGTGGCCATTCCAAGGCTAACCACCGTCGGCGGTATACCCATAACCGAGCTTTTACCTCAGGAAACCGTAAACAAAATCGTGGAGCGAACGGTAAAAGGCGGCGGGGAAATAGTTGCCCTGTTGAAGACGGGAAGCGCCTTTTATGCACCGGCGGCGGCCACGGCTCAAATGATAGAATCCATACTGCTGGACAAGAAGAGAATCCTGCCCTGCGCCGTCTCCCTCGAAGGTGAATATGGCATAAAAGGCGTAGTAGTCGGCGTTCCAGTCAAGCTAGGTAAAAACGGTATGGAGCAGATAATCGAACTCAAGCTGACTGCAGACGAGAGCGCTGCACTCAAGAAATCAGCCGAAGCCATTCGGG
>JBAVQV010000055.1:0-1881 GCA_049694415.1 Dehalococcoidia bacterium | reverse complement strand
TTGGAAGGCTCATGCTCAAGCCAAGATACCTCGTTATTATTGGGATTTCACCAAAGCCAAGAGCTATCTGGAGAAGGGGCAGACACCGTGGACACCTTGTATTTCAGCCTTCTTTGCCCTGGATGTCTCGTTGGATATGATGCTAAAAGAAGGATTAGTTAATATATTTGCTCGACATGCTAAAGTTGGCGATATGACCCGAAAGGGAGTGAAATCTTTGGGGCTATCCCTATTTCCTGCCGATGAGAAGTACGCCTCTAATACTGTGACGGCAGTTAATGCTTCGGATAAGATGAATGTGTCGAAGCTGCAACAAATACTCAGAGATGAATATAAGGTAGTAGTATCCGGAGGTCAGGGCGACCTTACAGGGAAGATTTTCCGCATCGGTCACCTGGGCTGGGTCACTGAAGCTGACATAAAAGAAACCCTGGGTGCCATAGGTAAAGCTTTGCCGCAGGCAAGCGCGTAACTCAAAAATTAGAGTCAGTCACTTAGACTTGCGCGGAGGAATTTGGTTGCCATGAAAATACTTGTTGCCGATCCGGTAGCTAAAGAAGGCATAGAAGCCTTACGGGCTCAGGCTGACGTCGATGTCAAGCTCGGCCTTAAGCCTGACGAGCTTAAGAAGGTGATTGGCGATTATGAAGCTCTGGTGGTTCGCAGTGAGACCAAAGCTACCGCCGATATTATTCAGGCTGGCACGAAGCTTCAGGTTATAGCCCGGGCCGGTGTTGGTTTGGACAATATTGATGTGGAGGCTGCTACCCGGCAGGGCGTGGTAGTGGTCAATGCCCCTACTGGTAATACCATCGCTGCTGCCGAACATACCGTAGCAATGATGTTGGCTCTGGCCCGACATATCCCGCAGGCCAATGCCAAGCTCAAATCAGGTCTCTGGCAACGCAGCGACTATATGGGCGTTGAGCTCAGAGGCAAGACTTTAGGCATCATCGGCCTTGGCAATGTGGGCTCCGAGGTTGCCAGGCGGGCTCAGGCTTTTAACATGCGGCTTATCGGCTATGACCCTTTTGTCTCCAGTGATTATGCCCGCAACCTGGCTGTAGAGCTGGTCTCCCTGGAGCAATTGCTTAAGGAATCTGACTTCATTACTCTTCATCTGCCGTTGACTTCCCAAACCAAGATGCTGATTGGCGCCAAAGAACTGAGCAAGATGAAACCAACAGTGCGTATCATCAACTGCGCCCGCGGCGGACTTATCGACGAAGAAGCTTTGCTTAAGGCGGTGGAAGCGGGAAAAGTGGCCGGCGCTGCCGTAGATGTGTTTGTAAAAGAGCCGGTGACAGATAGCGTACTTTTCCAGAGCGACAAGATTATCGTTACTCCCCATCTGGGCGCCTCTACTACTGAAGCGCAGGCCAGTGTTGCTCTCGAAGTCGCCGAGCAAGTGATGGCTGTATTGAAAGGTCAACCTGCCAAGTACGCTGTGAATGCTCCACAGATTCCAGCGGAGCTGTTATCTGTTCTAGCTCCTTTTATGCAGGTGGCTTCAACACTTGGCAGTTTAGCCCGGCAGTTGATGGAAGGACAGATAAACAGTATCCGAATAAAATACAACGGTGAAATTGCCGCTTATGATACCGCGGCGATAAAGGCATCAGTTATCGGCGGTTTGCTGGAAGGTATTAGCGAGGAAAGAATAAACTTAATAAATGCGGCAGTCATTGCTGCTCAGCGGGGCATAAAGATTATGGAACAGAAAGAAACTACGTGCGAGAACTATGCCAGTATGGTTACCTTAGAAGCTGTCACCGATGCCGGCACGACGGTAGTTGCTGGTACTGTTTTGCGCGGTGAAACCCACATCGTCCGCGTAAACGATTTCTGGCTGGATATCGTCCCCACCGGTGGTTATTTTCT
>JBAVQV010000054.1:0-15894 GCA_049694415.1 Dehalococcoidia bacterium | reverse complement strand
CTACCAGCCTCTGGTGGCCAATAATTGTTCCGGCGGTATGGTCTTTATGTCCACACCGGGCATGGCTATGCCCAGCGCTTTTGATACTTCAGCGATAATTGCCGGGTCCTGATAATGGGTAGTGGCTTTAACTATGGACTTAGCCCGTGTTGCCGGATCACTGGACTTGAAGATACCGGAGCCTACGAAGACGCCCTCGGCGCCGAGTTGCAGCATGAGCGCGGCATCGGCTGGTGTAGCGATACCGCCGGCAGCGAAGTTGACTACGGGTAGTTTCCCTGTTTTGTGTATTTCCAGCACCAGCTCGAGGGGAGCACCCAGGTTCTTGGCTTCGGTGCTAAGCTCATCAACGGGTAGGGCTTGCAGACGGCGAATGCCGTCCTGTACTGCCCGCATGTGTCGCACCGCTTCCACGATATTGCCCGTGCCGGCCTCACCCTTGGTGCGAATCATGGCGGCGCCTTCGGCAATGCGGCGTAGAGCTTCGCCCAAATCGCGGCAGCCGCAGACAAAGGGTATTTTGAAATCGTGTTTCCAGATGTGATGGCTTTCATCGGCTGGGGTCAGCACCTCCGATTCGTCGATGTAGTCAACCCCCAGCGATTCCAGGACCTGAGCCTCGACAAAGTGACCGATGCGGCATTTCGCCATCACCGGAATGCTTACCGCTTCCATTATGGCGGTGATTATAGTCGGGTCAGCCATACGGGCCACACCGCCGGCAGCTCTGATGTCGGCCGGTACCCGCTCTAACGCCATGACGGCACAGGCACCGGCTTCTTCGGCTATTTTGGCATGTCCCGGTGTGACCACATCCATGATCACGCCGCCCTTCAACATCTGGGCTAAACCTGATTTAACTTTCCAGGTACCTATATCCATTTTACTCATAACATATTCTACAATGGTTTAGGCTCTCTAGCAAATTAGAACTGCCCCCAATTTGCTGTATTAGAATTATAGCACCTGTGGCTAGTGCAATGACAACAAATGGCTCGGGGCCTCAGTCCTGCAAGGGCGAACTAAATGCGAAGGCTGCGTTGGCAGGGAAAATAAATCGGCGCTGAAGAGAATTTCTCCTTAAAGTATTGCGTTTAGCAATCTTGAGACATATAATTGAGAGAACTCAACTATCGGAGAAGCCAATGCAACAGTATGTCACCTGCCCCAGGTGTAATACGCCAAACTATATGAACCAACGATTCTGCGCCGGATGTGGCGCACCTCTGGCTACCTCATGTCCATATTGCGGTATGTATATGTCTTCATCGTCTGGATTCTGCGGAAACTGCGGTGCGCAAGTGGGAGGGGGTACGAAACAACCGGTAAAACAGCACAAGCCAACATCAGGCTGGGCAAAATTTGGGGGAGCGCTGTTTGTGCTTGGAGTGTTTTGCGTAATTGCCGGCCCCATACTCGTTATGTTGAAGCCGGAAGCAGAACAAAGTACTTCGCTGCTTATTAAATGGATTGTGGCTGGCGGGGTGGGCGTGATTATCGGTTTACCTCTGATGTTCAAAGGCTAAAACAGATTTAGCCAATGGAGTCCTGCTGCATGCTAAATTTCAGGCTGCTTTTTTGACCTTGTGTTATAATCCTGAGTATGAAAATCCTGGGCATTGAGACGTCGTGCGATGAGACGGCGGCGGCGGTAGTTGAGGACGGGGCTGACATAGTATCAAACGTTGTTGCCTCTCAGGTGGATATACACCGTCGCTATGGCGGTATTGTACCTGAGGTAGCTTCGAGGCAGCACCTGATTACAGTTTTACCGGTGTTGGACAGCGCCATGGCCGAAGCGAAAGCAAGCTGGCGGGACATAGGCGCTGTGGCCGTGACCGTCGGGCCCGGCCTGGCAGGCTCGCTGCTAGTAGGAGTGAATGTAGCCAAAGCAATAGCCCTGGCCCACGGTCTGCCGCTTATCGGCGTCAATCATCTGGAAGCTCATATCTATGCCAACTGGCTGAATAAGGACAAGCCTGAATTTCCCTGCCTGTGTCTGATTGTTTCCGGAGGGCACAGCGACCTGGTGCTGATGAGCGGGCACGGGCAATTTGAAAAGCTGGGGCGGACCAGAGATGATGCTGCCGGCGAGGCCTTCGATAAAGCAGCCAGGATTCTGGGACTGGGTTATCCCGGCGGTCCGGCCGTTGAGAAAGCTGCCAGGGACAAGACGCCATCGTTTCCTTTGCCCCGGGCGTGGCTTAAGGGTAGCGACGATTTCAGCTTCAGTGGGTTGAAAACGGCGGTGCTTCATCTGGTCAGGGACAATGATTTCTCAGACCCGGCGCGTGTCGCTGGAGCGGCAGCTAGCTTTCAGCAGGCTGTGGTTGACGTCCTGACCGCCAAGACCATACAGGCGGCGGAAAGGCTGGGCGTTAAGCAGATATTGCTTTCCGGCGGTGTAGCAGCCAATAAAGCTCTACGTGACAGCTTCACCGGTAATTCACCGGTGCCGGTACATATACCTCCGCCGGGCTTGTGCACCGATAATGCGGCTATGGTTGCCGCCTGTGGCTATTATCACTACCAGCTGGGAAAACTCGATGGCTTCGATGTAGATGTGGTACCCAGCCTCAGTCTGGGCTAAAATCTACGGGACATTGGGTACAATCTCGGCGGTGGCAGTAAGCGTGGAAGATGTGAATCAGCCCCTGTTGCTGGCAGGCGGAAAGGCGGATATCCGGTCTGAGCCCAAGTTGCTGCTTCATATACCGGATTAGCTCATTGTCTCCTGTCTTGGGGTAGCGGCGATAAATCTCACCGGCTTTCTTCTTGAGACCTAAATCGGAGTCTAATTCGCCCCAGGCGGCAGCGAAGGGCAGTATAGTATTTATGACAATGGCTGCTGCCTTCTCGTAGCCGATAAGGGCTGAGGCTCTCCTGGTAACGGTGCCGAAATCAAAGTGATTTTGCCAATAGCCGTGGCCGGCCACGACCAAACCGCTTTCCAGCCGGCGATATTCAGTACCGGCGGGCGCTTTCTTTACCAGTGTCAAAATACCCCGGAACAGCCCTGATTCATGATAACGGCTTATGAGGTAGCTGAGGGCGATGAGGCGGCGGGTGGGGAAGTTATCCGGCCGCACCCGGAAAAAACACCAGTCAGCTTCATTCATCGTTTCGGTTATGCCCGCGGACTCCCATATCTTTTGTAACTTAACTGCCTCCCTGTCTTTAACTGGCCTGTGCCGCTGGAAAGGAAGTAAGCCGGCATTACCCAGAAGCA
The DNA here is from genome assembly GCA_049694415.1 of Dehalococcoidia bacterium. Lineage (GTDB taxonomy): Bacteria > Chloroflexota > Dehalococcoidia > GIF9 > UBA5629 > 9FT-COMBO-48-23. The sequence goes on along the minus strand of JBAVQV010000054.1, from coordinate 12,665 downwards.
GCGCCTGTAAGGCAAAATTGACTGTAGGCTTACCATTTTTTATTAATTTGCTGACGGGTAACCTTTGGGCCAGTTCCTGGCACGGCTCAGCATTTTGCGCATAGCCCAGGGCTCTGGCTATGCCTCGGTAAAGCACTTGACCGGCATCCTCTTTATTTAATGCTTTGCGGAACAAGGCTACCTTAGCCTTGAACTTTTTATGTCCGGCGGCGGTAAGCAATTTGTTCAGATTATCACTATTTGGATGCCTGCTGGCCGTAGGACAAGAGCTTGAGGAATTGGCCGTCAAGTTGACTAGCTCGTCTAAAGGGCTGTGGATAAATGAGCCGAGGCAGATGGTGGGGATAGTCTGGCCATTCTGGAGTAGGGTAGGAGTTTGGCTATCCTGCTGCCAGACGACATGCAAAACTATGTTATTGTATTTCGGGTCCTGATGATGGCCGTGGCTATGCCAGTGGCTGGACCTGGAATGGACCTCGATGTTTCCGCTTATTATGCGGCCGTTGACGGCAAGAACGGCATCCCTGAAATCACAGCCGCTGGTGTTACTGACTCTGCCTGGGAAAATTATGTGAAGCCATTCACCGGTATCAGCGACAGGGTACCTTACTAGGTGGCTTTGCCACAGACGAGAGATAATCCTTTCCGTTATCTTTGTTTTCATGTTCTCATTACACGTTTACGTGTACATTGAGGTAAAAAAATATTTAATTTCGTTTAGACGGTACGCTGATTGGCATGCATTTTAATCAATAGACTTATTTTTGGCCTTTGGCGTATATTCAAAACCGGAACGCTCGGCGACCAGGGTCAGTAGAGTGGCTGAAGTTCCTCGTGGCCTATACATCCCTATCTCCCACTCGCTGATTGTCTGCTGGCGAGTGCCCAGCTCCTCAGCCAGCTTGGCCTGTGTTAGCCTCATATGCCGCCGCAACGCCCTGACTCCCGGCCCGTCCCATCTGATTCTCTGCCTCTTAACCATGCTAGTCTTATTTTACACGGTATAGCGTAAACAATCAAGCGGCCTTAAGCACGGTTTTAACGAGCCAAAAAGTTAAAGAGGCTATTTCTTTACAAACAAAATCGATTGTGCTATCATAATTAGCAGTCTCAATATAAGAGTGCTAAAATTTAAGAGGAGGTAAATATGGCAGTAAAACTTGACCCCTTGGGAGACAGAGTAGTGGTTAAGCCCAGTACGAAGGAGGAGGTGACGAAGGGAGGTATTGTGATACCGGACACGGCTAAGGAGAAACCACAGGAGGGCAAGGTCATGGCTGTCGGTCCGGGCAGGATGACCGACGACGGTAAACGTATCCCCTTGGATGTGAAGGTCGGTGATATAGTGATTTACGCTAAATATGGCGGTACCGAGATAAAGGAGGGCGATGAGGAGCTGATTGTCCTGAGGGAAAGTGATATTTTGGCCAAGAAAAGAAGGTAGAAAGAGTCCATAAATATAAAATAGGAGGTTTTTAGCAGATGGCAAAACAAATTCTTTACGGTGAAGAGGCAAGGCGAGCCTTAAAGGCTGGCATTGACGCTCTGGCTAATGCGGTTAAGGTTACCCTGGGCCCGCGGGGTCGTCCGGTAGCTCTGGATAGAAAGTTCGGCGCACCTAACGTTATCAACGATGGTGTTTCAATTGCCAAGGATATCGAGCTGCCTGACCCCTTCGAGAATATGGGGGCGCAACTGGTAAAGGAAGCAGCAATCAAGACCAATGATAAGTGTGGCGATGGTACCACCACAGCCACGGTGCTGGCTCAAGCCATAGTCAATGGTGGCTTTAAAAATATCGCTGCCGGAGCCGACGCCATGTCTCTGAAACGCGGTGTTGAAAAAGGTGTGACGGCCGTGGTGGCCGAATTGAAAAAAATGTCCACACCGGTAACCACCAAGGAGCAGGTAGCTCAAGTGGCCACCATATCAGCGGCTGATGCTGAGGTAGGTAGTCTAATCGCTGAGGTGATGGAGAAAGTAGGTAAGGACGGCGTTATTACGGTTGAAGAATCGAAAGGTTTGCTCTTCGAAACTGAGTACGTCGAGGGCATGGAATTCGACCGCGGCTACATTAGTCCTTATTTCATTACCAATCCCGAGCTGATGAAAACAGAGCTTGAAGACCCGTATATACTGATTACCGACAAGAAAATCTCAGCTATAGCTGACCTACTGCCGGTTCTGGAGAAGATTCTTCAAGTTTCCAAAAATTTTGTGGTTATCGCTGAAGACGTCGAAGGTGAGGCTCTGGCTACACTGGTGGTCAACAAGCTCAGGGGCACTCTTAACTGTCTGGCGGTCAAGGCCCCGGGCTTCGGCGACAGGCGAAAGGCGATGCTTGAGGACATATCTATACTGACCGGCGGCAAGGTAATCTCTGAGGAGATAGGACGGAAGCTGGATTCAACTACTGTGGCTGACCTCGGCAGAGCACGCAAAGTAGTGGCAGACAAGGACAATACCACCATAGTTGAAGGTAAAGGCTCGGAAGCGGACATACAGGCTCGTATCAAGCAGATAAAGGCCCAGATCGATGAGACCACGTCTGACTATGACAAAGAGAAGCTTCAGGAGAGATTGGCTAAATTGGCTGGCGGCGTGGCGGTGATTAAGGTCGGAGCTGCCACTGAAGTTGAGCTTAAAGAGAAAAAGCACCGGGTGGAGGATGCTCTTTCAGCCACCAGAGCTGCGGTTGAAGAGGGCATTCTGCCTGGAGGTGGAGTTGCCTTAATCAACGCTACCGCGGCCCTGGATAAAATTAAGGCGGAAGGCGATGAAGCCACCGGAGTGGCTATTCTTAGGCAGGCTCTGGAGGAGCCACTGCGCTGGATTGCCATAAACTCTGGTGAGGAAGGCTCTGTGGTGTTGGACAAGGTCAAGCGCAGCAAGAAAGGTGTAGGATTCGATGCGTTGAGAGATGAGTACGGCGATATGGTAGCCAAGGGCATCATCGACCCGCTTAAGGTTACCAGGACCGGCCTGGAGAATGCTTCCAGTATCGCTAGCATGATTCTGACCACGGAAGCGCTGGTGACTGATATCCCGGAGAAGGAAAAAACTCCGATGCCACCCATGCCCGAGTACTAGACTTAAACCATTATAGATTGTTTGAGAAAAGAGCCGTCCCGAGGGACGGCTCTTTCTTATTTTTTGTCTGTTATTGCGAGGAGCGTAAGCTCCGAAGCAATCTCATAGTTTAAGCAGCTTGGCTAAGGGTTCTTCTTTTTTAACCGGCCCAACGATAGCCAAATTCAGCTTTTCGCCGGTGAAGAGCTGCCGTGCCACACGTTTCAGGTCTTCGATAGTGACCGCTTCAACCAGTGATATCACCTCATCTGGTGCCAGGATGCGTTTAGTGAGCAGCTCTTGAGCTCCCAGCCAGCCGGCAACATTTCGGCTGCTTTCCAGGCTCAGCAATAGCCGCCCTTTAGCCATCTCCTTAGCCTTTTTGAGTTCGGCGTCAGAAATCTGTTCCTTAATCTTGGAAAGTTGGTCGATAATAGCGCTCAGTGCGTTATCGACCCGGCTTGAGTCAACTCCGGCATAGATGATGACGGCTCCGGAATCGGCAAAGTGGTCGGCGTAGCTATGAATGTCATAGGCAAGCCCTTGTTGCTCTCTAATCTCAGTGAAAAGACGGCTGCTCATTCCTTCACCCAGTACGGTGCTGAGCAGGTCAACTGCAAAGCGGTCAGGGTCGAAATATGAAAATCCGGGTACAGCCAGGCAGAGCTGGACCTGCTCGGTTTCTCGGAACTCTATTTTCAGCCTAGCAGCTTCCTGGTTGCTGGAGTTAGGGAAGCCGGCCGATACCTTGTTACGTTTCCATCCGCCCAAAGCCTTAGTGACGGTGTCCTGTATTTGCTTATGTTCGATGTCGCCGGCGATGCTAATTACAATATTATTGGGCAGGTAGGCGCTGGAGAAAAAGTCCAGTATTTGCTGACGTGTCAGAGCGGTTATTGTTTCTCTGTTTCCGGCTATATCTCGTCCTAATGGCTGCCCCGGCCATATAATCTCATCTATCAACATAGCCACCCGCTGTCTCGGTGAGTCGAGGCTCATATTTATTTCCTCGATGATTACCTGACGTTCGCGGTCTATATCTTCAGCCGCAAAGCGGGAGCCACGCAGCAGGTCGATTAGCACATCCAGAGCTAAAAGAAAATGTTCGCTGGTTACCCGACACCAATAAGTAGTTAGCTCCTTGTCGGTACCGCCATTTAGTATACCGCCGACGCTTTCAATAGCTTCGCTTATTTCCTTGGCGGTGCGGCGCTTGTCAGTGCCCTTAAAACAAAGATGCTCGATGAAGTGAGAAATACCGGCCTCAGAGTCAATTTCATAGCGCGAGCCAACGCCCAGGAAAAAGACCACTGAGACAGAACGGGTATGAGGCATTTCGCTGGTAAGAAGACGCAAACCATTATCCAGGGTAATTTTTTCGTACATGATCTAGAATTTTACCCGCCACCGACCTCCGGCGTCAATGCGGTTACCGGAAGAAGCTAGCAAAAGTTGACCTCGTGCTCATCCACTGCTATACTTGATTCCCGTCTGTCAATAATAAGGAGACATAAGTAGGATGAAAACGTCAACTGCCCGGCTTACCTTTATGGATGTGGCAATTTCCAGGACTGGTCTGCTCTGGGATGCCGTTCTGGTGGTTGGCTTTGCTTGCTTAACTGCTGCCTTTGCCCAGATAAGTTTCTGGGTCGGCCCGGTGCCGATTACGGGGCAAACATTTGCTGTTCTTTTGACCGGTGCTCTTTTGGGCAGCAGGCGCGGTGCCTTAAGCCAGCTCAGTTATCTGGCCATAGGTGCCACAGGCATACCCTATTGGTTTGCGCTTGGTGGTACACCGGGCATAGCTCGCCTGATTGGTCCTACGGGCGGCTATTTGATAGGCTTTGTGGCCGTTGCTTTCCTTGTCGGCTGGCTGGCCGAAAGAGGCTGGGATAGGCGTGTATGGACAGCAGCTCTGGCCATGTTGGCCGGCGAAGCTGTGCTGTACGTATTTGGTCTGTCGTGGCTGGTACGTTTTGTTCCTGGAGACAAGGTGCTCCAGGCTGGTCTTTATCCATTTATAATCGGCGATTTGATAAAAGTGGCTGCCGCCGCCTTGATTTTGCCTTCCGGATGGATACTTCTGCGGCGATTTAGAAATTGAAAGATACACCTCTGCTAACTGATTCTGATTGAGGTAATCGATTTGGACATCACCTGGTTAGGTCATTCCTGTTTTCGCATCAAGGGTAAGGAAGTTACGGTTATCACCGACCCATGCCACCCGAGCCTGGGTTATTCTTTAAGCCGGCTTCAGGCTAACATAGTAACTTTGAGCCACTTTCATCCCGGCCACTCCTACACCCAGGCTATTACCGGCGAGTTTAAAGTGATTAAAGGGCCCGGTGAATATGAATTAAAGGAAACGTTTATTACCGGCATTGCAACGTGGCATGATGCCGTCCAGGGTCAAAAGTTGGGCAAAAATACGGTTTATCTTTTAGAAATGGACAGTATTACATTGTGTCATGTGGGTGACCTTGGACATTTACCGGATTCTGAGCTTATCGAGGATATGGGCGATATCGACGTGTTGTTTTTACCCGTCGGTGGTGTATCTACCATAGGTGGTTCGACGGCTGCTGAGATAGTGAGGCGGCTGACGCCCAAAGTCGCCATTCCTATGCACTACAAGACACCAGCGTTGAAAAAAGACCTTGAACCGGTGGATAAGTTCTTGAAAGAAGCGGGAGTAAAGGAAAAGGTCTCCCAACCTAAGCTTTCCGTCAGCAGGTCAAACCTTCCGACCAGTACTCAGGTTATTGTTCTCGATTATACCAGGTAGCATCTACTGAGATTTCTTTGACTTGTAGCTGCTAGCTTCAGTCCGCCTCGAAGTTAGATCCTAAAATCTAATTTCTAAATCCCAACAATTTTTAATACTAAAAATTTTAATGATTGCTATTTAGATAATTGTCTTTGTTTAGAGTTTGGAGTTTAGGATTTAGCGTTTTATTTTTGACAGGCCTCGTCTTTGTCACGTAGAATTAGCCTGGTTATGACGTCAGTCAAGACACTCTACGATTTGCAACTAATTGACCTTAACATTCAAAAGGAACAAGAGACATTAGATGACATCAATCGCCAGCTAGGTGACAGCGAAGCTTTGAGCCAGATTAGGTCTGAGCTTCTCGCTGAGCAGAATCATCTGTCTGAGACGGAAAAGCAGCAGCGGGATGTGGAGTGGGAGATTGAAGACCTGCGAAGCAGCATAAAGCAATTAAACGATAAGCTATACGGTGGTAAAAGTAAGAACCCTAAAGAGCTGGTTAACCTCGAGAAAGAGCTTGATATTTTCAAGGCTAAGTTGAGGCAGAAGGAAGACGACCTGCTTGACCTGATGGCTGAGATAGAGGCGGTGCAGGACAAGATAAAGATAAATAGTGAACGACTCAGCAAATTGGAAGGGGAGTGGCAGCGGGAGCAAAAAGACCTGACCCAAAGGCAAGCGAAGGTGAAAAGTCGGCTCTCAGACCTCAGCGGGAAACGGCAGGCACTGACCTCGGATATTACCAAGCAAGCTCTCGAACTTTATGAAGTGATAAGGTTGAGGAAGGGACAGGCGGTGGTAAAAATAGAGCAGGGTAGATGTCAGGGATGCCGGCTTAACCTGGCTGTAAACGAGTTGCAGCGAGCCAGAGCCGGGGATTTAATCCAGTGCAGCAGTTGCGGCAGGATACTCTGTTTGGGCTAGAGTTTGGCAAAGAGTAATAGATGCATCTAAAAATCTATGCTGATGGGGCTTCGTGGGGCAATCCCGGACCGGCAGCCATCGGCGCTATTGTCAAGGACGAACAGAAGAAGGTATTGGTTAAGGTCTCACGATACATCGGAAAGAACACAAATAATCAGGCGGAGTACCAGGCGGTTATCGCCGCATTGAAAGAGGCCAGCAGATTTAAAGCAGACCTGGCTATGCTTTATTTAGATTCGGAATTAGTAGCTAAACAGTTAACCGGCAGTTATAAGGTAAGAAACCTTTTCCTCTTTCCTTTGCATAAAGAAGCTGTTGAGCTGTGTAAAAAATTCACCAAGCTATCCATTGTCCACATAGGGCACGAGGGCAATAGTGAAGCCCATGCCCTGGCTAAGGCGGCGCTGCAGAAGTTCGCCAGCCAAAAAGCATAAATTTGACGGCTTTCTGAGTAGGGTGTAAAGTGAATATCGGGCTAAGTAAATCGGGTGACCGCTCTGATTCATAGCAATCAGGGAGGAAAGTCCGAGCTCCACCGGGCAGGGTGCTGGGTAACGCCCAGGAGGGGTGACCCTACGGAAAGTGCCACAGAAACATACCGCTCTTTGTATTAAGAGTAAGGGTGAAATGGTGAGGTAAGAGCTCACCAGCGGCCAGGTGACTGGCCGGCTGGGTAAACCACACCCGGAGCAAGACCAAATAGAGGGTTTACAGGGACGCCCGGCCCTACCCCGGGTTGGTCGCTTGACCCTGATGGTAACATCAGGGCTAGATGGATGGTCGCCGCTCCGATTATTTCGGAGTACAGAACTCGGCTTACAGGTTTACTTAGCCCCGTGTTTTTAATGATAATTTGCTCCCAAATTTGCTATAGGCAGCTAAACTTTTCAGGGGCGTTTAGCGTTCTTTTTTGTATCCACATGAATTCTTTAGCCCCTGAACTTCGCGATTTTATTTTGTTTTGCGTGGACAGACGCGGAGCCGACTGGCCGGTTCTTTATGACGAGATGGCATTAGTAGCCGGACAGCGCTTGTTTAAAGGGTTGGGCCGCGTCGAGTTGGAGCAACTGGGACTTTCCTTAGCCTTAGATAGGCTGGACAGGACACTCGAGCTGGTGAGACGGGTGGTGGCTCAAGTCCAGCAATCCTAAATTTCTTATTTCCTCGGTAAACTGCTACAATATCCGCCGTATTTCTGATTATGTCCTGACGGACGGAGGTAAATCGTGCATATAAAAAATTCTGTTCCAGTGTCTGTGGCTTTGGCAATTCTGCTTTTCATTTTGCCCATATTGGGTGGTGGCTGTACATTTATTAATGAGCAAGTCATCCCGCGCATTGCAGCTATTGAACCAGGTAACCCAACTCAAACGAGTATAGTTCCCTCTGTACCCCCTAGCGTTGATGTCAAACTGCCTGCCGAGTTTGAGGTTCTGACTGAAGTCTGGCAGGCATTAAACAACAACTACGTAGACAAAACTAAGCTGGACCCTAAAAAGCTGAGCGAGGGCGCAGCCAGAGGTATGATGGAGTCGCTGGACCCCTTTAGCTCTTATGTTGACCCTGATACTCACAAGTTAGAGATGACCGTTCTCGAGGGCAAATTTGAAGGCATTGGGGCTGTAATCAGCATGAAAGATAATCAGCTGACGGTTGTGTCGCCTATTGCTGATTCCCCCGCCGACAAAGCGGGAATCAAGCCCGGTGATAAGATTCTGGAGATTGATAGCCAGCGTACTTCCAGCATGAGCTTGGTTGAGGCGACCTTTAAAATCCGGGGCGCAAAAGGTACGTCGGTTAAGCTTCTCGTACTTCACCAGGGGGATACCGAACCAGTACTAATTGAGATAGTGCGGGACGAGATAAAGGCGCAGAGCGTTTCCTTAGAAATGCGCGATGATATTGCTTATATCAAGATTACCCAGTTCTTAAAATCTAGCGGAGATGAGTTGCAAACCTCTCTGACGGAAGCAATCGATAACGGGGCCAAGGGAATCGTCCTTGACCTTCGTAATAATCCAGGCGGCCTGCTTACTGCGTCTGCTGACGTCGCCAGTCAATTTCTGGCCATGGGATTGGTGGCTAAGGTGGTGGATGATAAAGGTAATGAAAGTGCGGTACCGGTGGAGAAAGGCGGCATAGCCACTCATTTGCCCATGATTGTACTGGTTAACAATGGCAGCGCCAGCGCCAGTGAGATAGTGGCAGGTGCTCTTCAGGACTATGGCCGGGCTAAACTGGCGGGCAGCCAGACCTTCGGCAAGGGCAGCGTTCAGATTATTCATGACCTCAGTGACGGTTCAGCTTTGCATATAACTGCTTATAAATGGCTGACTCCGTTCGGCCGGCCTATAGACGGTGTCGGGCTGACGCCTGACATTGTGTCTGACCTGAAGGATGAGGCGCTGGTGGATTGGGCGGTCCAGTATTTGAAAGACCTGATTAAAGCCGAATTGCTGAATGTTTATTGCTTGTTGCCGGCCTAACCCTCGATAGTATCCTTGGTGCTGGGTATCCTGCCGGTGATTCGCTCGTCGAGACGGCTGGCTGCATCAAGGGCTCGGGCCAGGGCTTTGAACATAGCTTCAGCTTTGTGATGGTCATCGACGCCGCTGAGGACTTTAGCATGGATGTTAAGCTTGGCTTCGGAGGCGAAGGAAACGAAGAAATGGCGAATCAGGTCAGCCGACATTTTTTCGATGCTGGTATCGTTGAAGGTGACTTCGAAGCCTGTATAGCCTCTACCGCCGATATCCAAGGCGATCATAGCCAGGGCATCATCCATAGGTACCACAGCATGCGCCATCCTGACTATTCCACGCTTGTCTCCGAGGGCTTGGTTAAAGGCTTTGCCCAAGCAGATGGCCACATCTTCAACCACGTGATGCTGGTCAGTCCCCGTAGCTGAGAGCTTTATATCAAATATTCCATGCTGGGCTAATTGACCGAGCATATGGTCGAAGAACCTGATTCCTGTGGTAATTTCTGACTGCCCTTTGCCATCGATATTCAGCTCCACCTTTATGGAAGTTTCTTTGGTTTCCCTGGTCACCGTAGCTTTTCTATCAGCCATGTTTTTAACCTCGCTTTATTGTCCTTGATAAATACCGTTAACGTATATCTCTCAGCGCAGCGATCAAGGCATCCGTATGTTCCGGCTTGCCCACGCTGATGCGCAAGCACTCCTTCAACTGCGGAGTGTCGAAGTAGCGGACGAAGATGCCTCTCTTTTGCAATCCTTGATGTATCACTTTTGCCTTACCATTAAGCACCGAGCACAGTATGAAATTAGCCTGGGAAGAATAAACTTTTAGCCAGTCGAGCAGTTTGAGCTTGGTCATCAGTCGTTCCCGCTCGTCAACAATAGCTTTAATCGTGCCGCGCAAATAGCTTATATCATTGAGCGATTCCAAAGCAGCTACTTGAGCGGCGGCGTTCACATTGTAAGGCTGTTTTATTTTCATTAGATATTTAGCAATATTAATCGGGAAAATGCCGTAGCCGACTCGTAGACCGGCTAGCCCGGCCCATTTGCTGAAGGTACGAAGCACTATTAAATTTGGGTACTTCGGAACCAGCGGCGCCACTGTTATGCCGCTGAATTCAAAATAGGCTTCATCGATTACCACCACAGCGGCACTATTCAAAAGTTCCAGGATAGCTGGTTCCGGCGTTACATTGCCCGAGGGGTTGTTCGGTGACGCGATAAAAATAACCTTTGCCCGCTTATCGATAGCTTTCTTTGCGGCTGCCGCATCGATTGAGAAATCTATCTTCCTCGGTATACTGACCACTTTGCCGCCGCAGACGTCGGTGCTGAAGGGGTACATACCGAAGGTGGGTGGACAGTTAATTACCTTATCTCCGGGCTGAATAAATAGTCGCAGGACGAGGTCAATTAGCTCATCGCTGCCGCTGCCAGTCAGTATGTACTCCGAGCTTATTCCCGTGTATTTTTCCAGTGCTTTTCTTAGCTCTCTCTGTTCTGGGTCGGGATAGAGGTGATAATAGGTATAGTCGGCTAATGCCCGTTTTACCCGAGGTGAGCAGCCATACGGATTTTCATTACCATCGAGTTTGATAACTTTTTCTTCAGCAATCTCGACACGCTGGCTCAATACGTCAGTCGGCTCAATGGGTGTATAGGCCAGCATGGCTTTTAGCTCAGGCCTGACTAGTTCTTCAATATCTTCGGGCGAAATCATTTCGTCTCTTTCCTGCTGTCTTTTAGTCTTAGTCTGATAGCCCGGGCATGGCCACTGAGTCCTTCAGCCTCAGCTATGGTTATGGCTGCCTGCCCCAGTTCTTTCCCGGCAGCTTCATCTAAGCCGATGATATTGGTGATTTTGAGGAAATCCTCTACACCGAGCGGTGAACTGAAACGAGCGCTGCCTCCAGTGGGCAAGACATGGCTCGGCCCGGCAATATAATCGCCTAACGCTACCGGCGAGCTGCCACCGAAGAAAACGCAGCCAGCGTTTCTGATTTTGTGTACGTAGCTACCAGCATTACGCAGCATCAGCGATACATGCTCCGGCGCATACAGGTTGACCAGCTCAATAGCTTCATCAGGGTTATTAACTATCACTATCATGCCTCCGGATTTCAGGGCTTTTGCGGCAATGGTTTCCCGTTCCAACTGTGCCAGTTGTTTCTTTATCTCGCTGTCAACAGCCTTAGCTAATTTGGGCGAAGTGGTGATTAAGATTGCCGAAGCCTGTGGGTCATGTTCAGCTTGAGCGATAAGGTCAGCGGCACAGAAAGAAACATCAGCCGTGTCATCGGCAATAATTATTATCTCGCTGGGCCCAGCAAGGCTTTCTATGGCCACAGTCCCGTAGACCATTCTCTTAGCTGTAACCACGAAAACATTGCCCGGACCGCAGATCTTGTCTACCTTCGGTACGGATTCGGTGCCAAAGGCCATAGCGGCAATAGCTTGAGCGCCGCCTATCTTAAAGATGCGACTTACCCCGGCGATGTCAGCCGCCACCAGCGTTGGCGGTGGAATTATCCCGTTTTTTTTAGGTGGCGTGACCACAAATATTTCTTTTACTCCGGCTACCCGTGCTGGTATAGCGGTCATCAGCACGGTGGAGGGATAAGCGGCGCTGCCACCGGGCACATAAATACCCACCCTGCTCAGCGGTTTGATTAGGCGACCAAGGCCATGAGTAAGAAATCCAGGTTCAATCCTTTGCTTACATAACAAATGGAACTGTTCTATTCTTTCCGCCGCTAGCTTTAGCGCCGCTACCAGTTTTTTGTCCACTTTCTTATAGGCATCCGAAATTTCGCTTTCACTTACCTCCAATGAGCTGAGTTCGACCCTATCCAGCTTCCTGGTGTAGGCAAAGAGAGCCTTATCGCCTTTGGCTCGCACCTCGGAAAGTATGCGTTTGACTGCGGCCTCGGCTGAGTCTTCTTTCCTCCTTTTCCGGGTGTCAGGTTTTGATGCCGGCCAGACTCCATACTCTGGGACTTCTCGCGTCAATAGAGGTTTTGCCTTTTGGAAACCCTGTACTATTTTCATTTTAGTTACTTTCGACTGCCTGGCGAAATATTTTAACCAGAGAGGCAATTTTCTCTTTCTTAAGGGAGGACTCCAGGCTGTTCTTATTGCCTATAAGGCAAGCCGTTGATTGAAGTATAGTATCCATGATTATAAGATTATGCTTGGCCAGGGTCTTTCCGGTTTGAGTATTTTCTATAAGCAGGTCGGCATCTTCAGGTAAGAAAGCTTCGCTGGCTCCCCAGGTAGGAATTAGCTGATATCGGCTGATATGGTTATCACGAAGATATTTATCGGCGATATTTATATATTCGGAGGCCACTCTGATTGGCGCCGCCTTAGAATAACGTGCCTGCTTAAGTTGGTCAAAGTCAGCCTTGGGAAAGTCCT
>JBAVQV010000053.1:0-8297 GCA_049694415.1 Dehalococcoidia bacterium | reverse complement strand
CCTGGACCAGCGAAGCTTATGGGCGAGTAACCCTTTTAGCACACCAGATATTTGGGGCCATTGGTTTTACCATGGACCACGATATCCACCTCTACTACAGGCGAGCTAAGGCTGGCGAAATAATGTTCGGTGACGGCGACTTCCAGCGGGCGATTGTAGCCCAGGAGTTGGGACTTTAAGTAAACTCAGACTCGGACCATATCTCACACCACACCCGCTCGCTGGCAATCATGCCAGCCACCGCTTCCGCCTCTTGTAGTGCTTCACTTCACGATAGCTTCTTCGTTGCCCCACTTTGCTCAAACCCAGATAGAATTCCTTTATGTCCTCGTTATCTCTCAGTTTCTCAGCCGGCCCATCCATAACCACACGGCCATTCTCCATCACGTAGCCGTAATCAGCCAACTCCAGTGCAGCCTTAGCATTCTGTTCCACTACTAAAATGGATGTTTTTTCCTCAGTGTTAATCCTTTTCACTATTTCAAAGATCTCTTTCACCAGTATCGGGCTAAGCCCCAGGGACGGCTCATCCAAAAGCATCAGCTTTGGGCGTGCCATAAGCGCCCGCCCCATCACTACCATCTGCCTTTCACCTCCGGAAAGGTAACCTGTTGTTGCATGACGCAAGTCTTTCAGCTTTGGGAAATAACCATAGACCATATCCAAATCTCTTCGCACGCCTGCAGCATCATCACGAATATACGCACCTACTTTCAATTCCTCTTCTACACTCAGGTGCTCAAACATGGGACGCCCCTCCAGAACCTGGACAATTCCCAATTTGACCACATCTTCAGGGTTCATCCTATCTATTCTCTGGCCATTCCACTCAATGCTGCCATCGGTTACTTCACCTTCCTCCGTATAAAGCAATCCAGAAATTGCCTTAAGCGTAGTCGTCTTGCCGGCGCCATTACCACCAAGCAGCGTTACAATCGCCCCTTCCGGTACTTCTAGTGAAACTCCTTTCAGCACCAGTATGACATTGAGGTAGATAACTTCAATACTGTTTAACTTTAACATGCTGTACCCCTTTTATTGTGGCTTCTTTAGTCAAGACAGTTTGTACCCTGTTGTTAATATATTTCTCAATCATGCCATCGCATCATTAACCGCTTTTATACCCTTTAGCACCCCATCAATCTTCGCAAAACAGCCATAACAATTTATTGTCCGATGTAGTGCAACCCTTTAGGGTCGAGTCTAGCGATGCTAAAGCCGCGCACTACATTGGTAGACACTCCCATCTACGCAGAATGCTATAAGTTCGATGCGAAAAGGAGAAACCCCACCTTTCGGAAAGGCTTCTCCTTTCCTTATTACTCGTTAACTATTAACCCCTTTAGCCCCAGCACTTACTTCTTGACTGGCGGCGCGACTAACTGCAGATCCCACGTTGTCGTGGCAACAGAGCGGGTATCCTCACCAACAGCCCTCAGCGTATAGGTGCCATTTGGCAACGGGTTGCCTAATGACTTTGTATCGAGCGTCAGCGTGGGCAGATAGCTTCCACGCAACAGCCAGTCAACCTTCGCTACCGTTTCCAGCGTCACCTCAAAATCACCTTTGTCATTGGCAGCGGCATAAGCAATGCCAACACTGTCCTCACCGCGCGCACGGTCGAGCCCTTTCATTTCCACATCGGGGGGTACAACCAGGTCCACAGTAACTATCTCGTTGGGCTGCCAGCCGGTACCCTTAAACTTCACAGGTAAAATCATAATTCTCATCAGGTTCCCTTGCAGCATTGCCTGGTCAATTTTCGCTGGTTCCACAGTTAGTGTCCCGGCTGGAGGTGGCGGTGGCGCCTTAGGAGCACAGGCCGCTATTGGCAATACCAGAAGTGCTACCATAGCTACAATAATCAGTGTCTTAAAACTACATGACTTCATCATTATTCTGCTTCCTTCCTCCTATTTGCTCCAGTCATAGAGGGCTACGGTATCGGGAACTTTCACCCAGCCACTGATATCAACCAGTTTGCCGTTCTGCACCTGGTAAAACTTGACCGCATCGTTACCCTGGCGGCTGGTAGGACTGTAGGTGCAAGGTTCCATAAGACCCTGGCTTACATCCAGGCCGGTGAGCGACTCGTAGCCCCTTTTCACAGCCTCGCCATCCAGCTTCTCATAACCAACAGCCTTAAGCGCTCTCGACATGGCTGCTTCGAAATTGATCCCGCGTGCCAGCCCGGTGACATATATTGCCGCTGTCTCCTTGCGGAATTCCTCAACGCTCTTCCCACGATATTTCGGCACTATATAGGCAGCCAGCGGATGTAACCAAGCCTCGTCACCACGAGGATAGAAGCTATTCACCCAACACCCTTCTGTAGCCTCAGGATGGAGCTTAATGCCAACTGCCTCATCAGGGCCCCAGAAAGTGCTGTCAACAAATTGAATTGTCTTGGTCAGTCCCGCCCTGTAGGCATCCCGCAGGATATTGCTCGGCGTCGGGTCAACGCCGCCGATGATGATATACTGGGCACCTCCTGAAGCAAGCCTTTGCAGCCAGACGGTGTGGTCAGGAGTACCCGTGGGGAAGAACTCCGGCGGTAGCAGTTTTACACCGAGCTTCTCGGCATATTCCTTGCCGCCGCGCAGCGGCTCCCGACCATAAGCGTTATCCCAGATCATGTAGCCGACTACAGGGCTGCCGGTCTTGCCCTTATCCTTCCAGTCTTTCAGGATGAAGTCTATGGTGGCACCGAAGGCATTCTGGTAAACCGGGCCAATGGCAAACGTCGACCCTATGAAAGCCTGAGCTTCACCATCACCAGTGACAAACTGGATCACCTTGTCCTTCACATTCATCGGCCTGATGGCCTTGGCGACTGCAGTGGAAATGGCATACACTAGCACCAGCTTAGGCTCAGTGCGATACCTTTTATAAGCCGCCACGCCACGGGCTGTATCATAACGCGTATCAACACCGATGAAGTTCACCTTCACTCCGTCAATGCCACCCTTAGCGTTTATCTCCTTGAACATGTCATCAGCAGCCAGGTCAGCAGGCACATTCAGCCCGGCTATCGGCCCGGTATAGTCACCCAAACTCAGATACGTGACTATCTTTTCTTCAGGTGCTGCCTTAGGAGCACACCCAGGGACTGCTGGCAGCGCCAGCACCACCGCGAGCAGAATCACACCAAACAGTAGATACTTTCCTTTGCTCATCTTTAGTCTTTCACCTCCTTCATAGCGTTTTTCGGTTCTTACCTTACCATTCATACCCTACCCATTATCACCCCCTCTGGCTCAAGTTATCATCACCTGACCCAGACACTTCTTGCCAGTCTCTTAGTAGGCAAATGGAAAAAGCCTGTAGGAGGCTTTGAAAATAGCCCAGCGATGGGCTAGCCCTCTGGGCTCAAAAATTAAAAAGAGGACAATTATGACGCCAAAGGCGCTGGTACCCAGTGCTGCCGCCGGCGCAATACCCATAGCTGGGAACCAGCCGGTCAGCGTCGGCGAGGCAAAGGTAACCGCTTCAATTAGCAGGCTGATAAAAACAGTGCCGAAGAAGACCCCCACTATTGTCCCCAGACCACCGACGATAACCATACCGATGTAGAAGACGGCGTCAGTCAGCGGAAACTGCTCCACGTGGACAAACATCATCCAGTGAGCAAACAGCGAGCCAGCGATGCCAGCAAAGAAACAACCGATGAAGAAAGCAACTAATTTATATCTAAATAGGCTCACTCCCATTACCGAAGCTGCAAGGTCATTATCCCTGATAGCTACAAAGGCTCTGCCTACCCTTGTCCTGGCCAAATTCTTGGCGAAATAGGTCATCAACAGCATCACCGGCACAATGATGTAGTACATCGTTTCATCACTATCGAAGGCAAAACCAAACGCTGTAGGTGGTGGCACATGTAAACCAACGACGCCACCGGTTATTTTCAGATGTATTATCAACCAAGCCACGATGTAATGGATAGCTAAAGTGGCAATGGCCAGATAGAAGCCTTTAATCCTTAAAGCCGGGGTACCGCCAGCAATGCCAACTACCCCTGCAACGATGCCTGAAACCGGCAACGCCAGCCAGAACGGCCAATTGTAAGTGCCGGTAAGTATAGCTGAGGTAAAGGCACCTATTGCCATAAACGCTACCTGACCAAATGAGATTAGCCCGCAATAACCCATCATCAGCTGCAACCCCAACACAGCGACGATGGTAATGGACATCTTGTTGATTAAGCCTATTAAATATTGGTCGCCGTAAAGTGGAAACGTAAATAGTACCACAAGGGCTAGGATTGTAATAATCCATTGCAGCCTTGTCCTGATAACCGCCGTGTCTCTGCCGTAATCTTGGTTGAAAGTACCGCAGGGAAGCATGTCACACCCTCTCTATTCTGACTAAGCCGAAGATACCGTAGGGTCTAACTAAGAGAACGAGGAGAAGCATGATATAACCGGCTACCTCCTGAATACCACCGCCAACAAACGGGTCTAAATAGCCTGAAGCCACATTCTCCACCCAGCCCAATAAGAGCCCACCGACAAGAGCACCAGGCAATGAGTCCAGACCGCCAACCATGGCTACAACCAGACCCTTAAAGGCTACCATAGTCAACATGAAGCGGATATCGTAATACCTCGCCAGCATAACGCCGGCGACGACGGCTACCACCGCCGATAGAATCCAGACAAGGGAAAAAATCGTCCTGACGTTTATGCCCACACTTTGGGCTAGCTTGTGTGACTCGGCAGTAGCCCGCATCCCCAGGCCAACCTTGGTATAGCGAAAGAAGAGCATCGTTAACAAGAACACCACGAGACAGATGCCAAGACTAAAAAAACCACCTATTGACACATTAACCCCGGCAAAGGTGATGTTACCCTTGGGCAGAAAGTCAGGAAATCCCCAAGCCTGGCCCTTCAGAATAAGGGCGAAAATCCCATCAAGCACAATGAATACGGCAAAAGTCATAAGGAAACCCGAAAACAACGGCTGACCGATCAGTGGCCGCAGGCAAACGCGCTCGACAGCAAACCCAAGAACAGCACCCATTGCCAAACCTACAATCCAACCTGCCCAGAGGGGCAATCCCAACAATATATAGCCGACATAGAAAAACAGGGCACCGAAGGCTAGCAACTGACCGTGGGCTAGGCTCACCACCTCAGTAGCTTTGCAAACAAGGACTATTGCCAGCGCCACCAGAGCATAAAGCGCCCCAATGACCAAACCATTGAGACTTAGCTCCAGAAAAAACTGCACTTCTCCTCCTTTAGCTCATCTTGCTCTATTCAACCGTGTTGACTTTGACACTTGTATGCATTGTCCCTGTCCGACCATCGCGGTAAGTAATCGGAGCTTCCACCTTCAACTCTTCCTTATCACCATAAAGTGCGTCTATCAGATATCCATATCGTTCTTCGATAAAATCGCGCCGCAGTTTTCTGGTCCGAGTCAGTTCGGCATCATCAGCATCAAATTCCTTGTGTAAATTGACAAATCTCTTTATCCTCGTCCATTCAGGGAGGTGTCTATTAACCCTCACTATCTCGCCCTTTATCACATTAATCACTTCCGGCTTCTGGGATAGGTCAGTAAAGGTGGTATAAGGGATACACCTGGCTTCAGCCCAGCGTCCCATATTGTCCAAGTCAATATTTACTATGGCAGTGACAAAATCCTTGTCCTCACTACCCACAATCAAGGCTCCCTTGATATAAGGGCTGAACCTCAGCCTGATTTCAGCAAACTGTGGCGAAAACTTGCGACCGCCGCTTAATTCCTTCAAGTGGTCCATCCTGTCAATACAGATGACGTGACCATGCTCTTCGATGTGGCCGAAATCACCGCTAGTATACCAGTCGCCCAGGTATTTTTCTTTGGTGGCTTCGGGCTTCTTGTAATAGCCGGCGAAAAGCATCTCGCTTCTTACTAGGATCTCACCGTCATCAGCCAGTCGGCATTCATACCCGGGCATGAGAGGACCACAGGTTTCTGGCCGGACATCATCATCAGGGTGAATGGTGACCAGACCCATTTCTGTACTGCCGTATAGCTGCTTGAGTTTCACGCCAAGGGCCTGGAAATAACGAAATATCTCAGGGCTTATTGCCGACCCGGCACTGTAGGCAATTCTGATCTTTAACAGGCCAACTTTATCCTTGAGCTGTCGGAAAACTACCAGGTCAGCAATAGCATAAAGCGCTCGCCACAGCCAGTTAACCCTTTCCCCGGCTATTCTCAAATCACCCACCTTGTAGCCCACTGGCAGGAAAAGGTGATACAGGAATCTTCTCACCACAGCGGTGTCAATTATCTTCGCTTGAATCAGCCGGCTGACGCTTTCCCAATTAGCTGGCCCCCAGAAAAGGATACCAGGCCCAATTTCCCTGATGTTCTCCAGCACTGTCTCCGGTTCTTCAGGGAAGTTTATTTCCATACCCGTAAGCAAGTTGGCACCTACCCCAAGCGCTTGTTCCGTCACCCATGCCGGTGGCAAGAAGGAGACGTATTGCTCGTCAGGTCGCCACTTATCTACCGAATTCCACGCCCTGTTGATCAATTGCGAAGTCCTATTCCTCAGCATGGCAGCTTTGGGTAAGCCAGTAGTGCCAGATGTATACATGAAAAGGCCTATGTCATCTCCGCTAGTCTTCTCGATATTTTCTTCAAATAAGCCGGGATGAGTTTTAGCGTAATCTTTGCCCAACTCGATAACCTGGTCGAAGCTCATCAGAATCGGGTCGGCATAGTCACCAATAGGAGTCCCTTCAAAGCCAAGTATCCCCTTAGGATCCCAGAAAATGATCTTCTTCAGCAAGGACAGTTCATCTTTAAGGGGTGGATGCTCGTTGCTCTCCCTATCTTTGTATGGAGTTAGAAACTTATCGACCTGCTCCTGGTCATGGGCAATGACAAACGTAGACTCAGAATTCTCAACGTAGAATTTAACCTCGGTAGGCAGACAATCAACGAATATGCCGGTCACAGTAGCACCGGCTGCTCCGGCAGCTAGCTCAGCACAGTACCACTCAGGCTTATTCTCACCCAGGATCGCCACCTTATCGCCCCGTTCTAAGCCAAGGCTGATTAAGCCAAGCGAGAGGTACTTCACCTTTTCGTAGTAGTCTTTCCAGGTATACGACTGCCAGATACCCCGATCCTTTACGCGTAAGGCTACTTTCTTATCGCCCCATTTTTTATAGTTGTATTTCAGATACTTCGGGGCAGTATCAAAAACAGGAACTTCCACTTCTTACACCTTCCTATTCACCCAAGTAAGCCTTAATAACCGCAGGATTGACCTTTATTTCGTCGGGGGAGCCCTCAGCAATTTTATGCCCGAAATCGAGGACAACCACCCTATCAGCAATATCCATAACCACTTCCATATCATGTTCAACAAGGACAATGGGAATCCGCCGAAGCTCTATAGTATCTATAATAAAGCGAGCCATGTCCTCTTTCTCGTCTATGTTCATCCCCGCCATAGGCTCATCAAGCAAAAGCAGCTTCGGCTCCAAAGCTAGAGCCCTACCCAATTCTACCCGCTTCCGCATTCCGTAGGGAAGAAGCCCCACTACCTTCTTCCTTATTGGTTCCATTTCGAGAAAGTCTATTATATCTTCAACTACTTTGCGGTGCTCCATCTCCTCCCTGTAGGCTGGGCCGAAGTACAGAGCACCTGCCAATACCCCTTGCTTCATGTGAGCATGTCGGGCTGCCATAAGATTGTCCAAAACGGTTAACCCGGTGTAAAGCTCGATGTTCTGGAATGTCCGAGAGATACCCAGTTCGGCAATTTTGTGGGTTGGCAATCTGGTGATATTCTTTCCTTCAAAAAGAATATCGCCCTCTTGAGGGCGATAAAATCCGTTTATACAGTTAAGGAGGCAGCTCTTCCCCGCGCCATTCGGGCCTATAATAGCTAATATCTCCGTCCCTCTGACCTCAATGTCAACATCATCCAAAGCACGGAGCCGCCCAAAGTGCAAACCGATTCCCTGGACTTTCAGCTTGACCCAATCCTGCCCCCTCAAAACAACACTCCAGAAGACTTAAACCAACAGGAATCTCTTAACGGGATTGATGAGTAAATTTAGCTAATTGTGCTATACTTGTCAAGCCATACTTCTCAAGAAATGGCACTCGAATACAATTTTGGATTCTGGCAGGTCTTAGCTGATTTAATCTCGAGAGAGCCAAAAGTCCAGGAATCAAATGTACTCTCCTCAAAACCCTGGCTCGCGACAAGCAATGTGAAATTGTGCTGGACAAAGTAACCCTGCCAAAGAAGAACATCCTGGGGAAGCTAGACCAAGGCTGGC
>JBAVQV010000052.1:0-15191 GCA_049694415.1 Dehalococcoidia bacterium | reverse complement strand
ATGGTGGGGTCGGTGAAGTCGCAGGCTGTGCTCCAGGCAGCTTCTAAATCGAGGAAGTTATTAAAGGATAGCTCGGGACCGCTGAGCAGCTTGACCGAGGTCATGCCCGGTGGCCTCTGGCCTATGGCCTGCTCGGCGTATATGGCAGCTTTCTGGTGAGGGTTCTCGCCGTAGCGCAGGTCGTAGAGCTTTCTCATGGCTATGGTCATGTCCTGTGGGAAGATTTCTTCACCCCGGAGATACTGGGCGATGGCGGTATCATACATAGCCACATGCTGGAAAGCTTTCTGCGCCAACTTTTTCCGCTCTTCCATGCTTACTTTGCCCTGCCGCAGCTTATCGAGAATAAGGTCATAATCTTCAGGGTCGACAATTACCAGTACAGAGGGAAAGTTCTTGGCGGCGGCACGAATCATCGTCGGCCCACCGATATCTATATTCTCCAGCGCCTCCTCTAATGAGACATTGGCTTTGGCAACCGTCTGGACAAAGGGGTAGAGGTTCACCGCTACCATGTCTATGGGCTCTATTTTATTCTTGGACAGCTCGGTCATGTGCTGGGGCAGGTCTCGTCTGGCGAGTATGCCGCCGTGGACCATCGGGTGAAGCGTCTTCACCCGCCCATCCAGTATCTCGGGGAAACCGGTGATTTCCGAGATGCTGTGGACAGTGATACCCTCGGCTGAGATGGCCTTTTTGGTGCCGCCGGTGCTGTAGATTTCGATATTCAAATCTCTCAGTTTGCGGACAAAATCGACCAGGCCTGATTTGTTGGAAACGCTGACGATAGCGCGCAAGTTAGCCTCCTTTAAGTGATGGTTATTTTTGTGCTATCCGTGGATTTGATTACTTTACCAATTTTTTGGGTTTCAGGCAAGGCGGCAGTGAATTCAGCTACCCGCTGCGGCGAGCAAATAACTATCATGCCGATGCCCATGTTAAAGACCTGGTACATCTCGGTTTCTTTTATTTTGCCCTGGTCGCGAATGAGTTTGAAGACCGGTGGGACAGGCCAGGCATCTTTATTGATTTGGGCAGTCAGTCCCTGCGGTAGTATTCGGGGGACATTTCCTTCGAATCCTCCGCCGGTGATATGTGCCAGCCCTTTAACCAGCGGCAAAACAGGCTTCAACTCCGAATAGTAGCAGCGGTGCGGCTCGAGAAGCTCCTCTCCCAGAGTCCGCTTGAGTTCGGGGTAGAAAACTTGCAGTGAAGAAGGGTCCTGGTCTACTTTGAAGACTTTACGCACCAGCGAGTAGCCGTTGGTATGCAGTCCACTGGAAGGCAGGCCAAGGATTATATCGCCCGAGGCGATGGATTTGCCGTTTATTATGTTTTCCTTTTCTACAACGCCGACAATGAAACCGACGAGGTCATAGTCATCAGCCTGGTATATACCGGGCATTTCAGCGGTTTCGCCGCCGATTAGTGCGCAGCCGACATTTTTACAGGCCTGGGCTATACCTTTGACGATGCTTTCCACTCTCTTCGGCAAGAGTTTACCCATGGCAACATAGTCGAGAAAGAAAAGCGGACTGGCGCCGCAGGTGAGGATGTCATTAACGCAGTGATTGACTAAGTCGATGCCAATGGTATTGTGTTTTTTTAAGAACGAGGCGATTTTGAGCTTGGTACCCACGCCGTCGACGCTGGATACTAATACCGGCTCGGCATAATCCTTTAGCTGGAACATGCCCCCGAATAGACCGATATCGGTTAAGACTTCAGACCTGGAGGTGGAACTGGCAAGTCGCTTAATCAGCTCTTTGGCTTTATCCGCAGCCTTGATATCAACGCCAGCCTGGGCATAAGCCTTACGAGCCGCCGAGTTCACTCAAGCTCCCTGAAGGTATGACTTCTAGGGCTAGTTTGTCCATCTCCAGCTGCACGGGTATGGGGTAATCTCCGGTGAAGCAAGCCAGGCAGAACATATCTTTGGGCAGACCTACGGACTCGATTAAGCCCTCGATGCTGATGTAACCAAGGGAATCGGCGCCTATAGCCTCTCTGATTTCCGGTATGGTCTTTTGCGCAGCGATAAGCTCCCATCTGGTTGCCATATCCACGCCGAAGAAACATGGGTGGCGGATAGGTGGAGAACAAATGCGCAAATGCACCTCTTTGGCGCCGGCTCGCTTGAGCATAGCCACTACTTTAGGAGTGGTAGTGCCGCGGACGATGCTGTCATCGACGACTATCAATCTTTTTCCCCCGATAGTTTCGGCCAGTGGGTTAAACTTCAGCTTAACGCCGAGATCTCTAAGTCTCTGGTCAGGCTCAATAAAGGTTCTGCCGACGTAACGGTTTTTAATTAGCCCTTCGCAGTAGGGGATGCCCGAAGCTACGGCGTAGCCGATACCGGCAGCGGTGGCGGAGTCAGGGACACCTATCACTAAATCAGCATCAACGGGATATTCTCGGGCCAGTATTTTGCCCATGGCTTGCCGCGCCGGATAGAGCAGCTTGCCCTGTATAACACTGTCGGGGCGGGCGAAGTAAATGTATTCGAAAATGCACAAAGCTTTTCGTGTACTCTCCTCGGTAAAGCTCCTGACACCATTCTTATTTATGACTACTATTTCGCCGGGTTCGATTTCCCTGATAAACTGAGCCCCAACATGTCCCAGAGCACAGCTTTCCGAGGCAATTACCCAGCCGCCATCGATAGTCCCCAGACACAGCGGCCGTACTCCCATGGGGTCGCGCACTCCCATCAGCTTGTCTTTGGTCAATATTACCAGCGAATAGGCACCTTGCAGCCGGCGCATAGCATACCTAATCTTGTCTACCGGGTTCCTTTCTGTGGATGACATGACAAGATTGGCGATAATCTCAGAATCGGTGGTGGTGGCAAAGGTGCATCCTTGTTGGGAAAGCTCGTCGCTGAGGAATTTGGCATTGACTATATTACCGTTATGGGCTAAAGCAATGGTAGTCGAGTTGGCTTCAATTAGTATGGGTTGGGCGTTGCAGGCTCGGCTCGAGCCCGTCGTGGAATATCTGGTGTGCCCTATAGCGATATGACCGTGGAGTTGGGCTAGCTCGTCCTCGGTGAAGACCTGGGAAACCAGTCCCATTGAAGTGTGAAGGTAGACTTTCTTCCCATCGGCGGTGGCGATGCCGGCGCTTTCCTGTCCACGGTGCTGAAGTGCGTATAGGCCAAAGAAGGTAATTCGAGCGACATCTACACCGGGAGCATAGATGCCGAATACACCGCAGCTCTCATGCATAGTTATATTTACGTCCTAATTATTATAAGCTTTTTGCCATGTAGAGGTCAATTTTGCCGTTGCCGTGAGCCAATCTAAAGCGGTGTTTACTGCTTTGTGTTCTAAACGTAGTCTGTGCCCGGCGCCCGGGATTATTATCAATTCCTTAGGTTCACCGGCTTTTTCAAAAAGCTTGCGGGCGTGCTCCACGGGCACGAGGTCGTCTTTATCGCCGTGAATCAGGAGTAGGGGACAGGGAGAGATTTTATCTATCCACTTAAGCGGCGAGACCGCGCCGAAGCTGGCAAGCCAGTCATCTAATGATGGCGGGAAGTCAGCATCCCTGATTACACCGATGCTGCGGAAGTGGTCGATGGTAGCCTCAGCGTGCTGTTTATCGGCCAGAAAACCGAATTCGGCCGGGCAGGCGAGGGTTACCAGGGAAGATATTCTTGGCTCATTGGCGGCGACATAAACGCTTACCGCGGCGCCGGCACTGGAGCCGAGAAGGCAGAGGCGAGATTTGTCGACTTCGTCCATGCTGGACAGATAATTGATGGCAGCTTTTAAGTCTCGTGTCCAGCCCAGCATGTCCAGGTTGCCCTGAGCTTCACCGGCACCGCGGAAATTGAAAATCAGGGTGACAAAACCGGCAGCACAGAACCTTTCAGCTAACCCGGGGTAACCTGTGTCATCGCTTGAGCTAGGCTGTCCGGACGGGATGCCATGGCAAAGGCAGAGCGCTGGACAAGGCCGCTTGGTGGTCACCGGGAAATAAACCTCGCCGGGAAGGTTAAGGTTATCTACTTTCAGAGTGAAGTTTCTTTTCATATTTCCTCCTGTCATTGCGAGCGAAGCATGGCAATCTCATTTTACCGCCGCCACCGGGATTGCCACGTCGCTGGCACTCCTCGCAATGACACGTGAATGAATGTATTGCCAGTTATATAGCAAAGTCTCATAATTCGCTGTACAGATCTAGCCACTTCTTGTTTATGCTGTTAATCAAGTCAATTTTCTTCTGTCTTGAACCGTCCTTAATTTGCTTCTCTCTGGAAATCGCACTTTGTATGTCACCGCAGGTCTCGAAGTAAACAAGTTTAGTTAAGTTATATCGTTTGGTGAAACCTTCAACGAGTTTTTCCTTATGCTCATAAATCCTCTTTCTTAAGTCGTTGGTAACACCCGTGTAGAGAACGGTATTGCTCTTATTCGTCATTATGTAGACATAGAATTGCTTATGCATATTCGTCTCTGTCTAGATTGCCACGTCGCTATCGCTCTTCGCAATGACACGTGAGTGAATGTCATTGCGAGCCCTTCGCCCCATGTCATTCTGGGCCCCAGGGGCGAAGAATCTCGCAGACTCTTCGCTTCGCTCAGAGTGACAGATTAACGAGCCATCTCCTTTGATGTTATTTAATTTGGCTAGTTAAAAATATCAGAAATTCTTTATTGCCCTCAGCGCCGAGTATGGGTGAGGCAACCAGCCCGCGCAATCTTAAGTCATGGTCGGTGGCCCAGACGATGAAGCGGCCTAGAACTCCGGCATGAACCTGTGGGTCTTTAATTATTCCTCCTCTGCTTACCTCTTGTCTCTTGGCTTCGAACTGCGGTTTGAACAGGACAATAATATAGCCGGGTTGCGCCAGGTGGTCGATTACATTTGGGATTACCTGGGTTAGTGAGATGAAGGATAAATCTATGGTGGCCATATTGACCTTTTCCGGTAGGGAGAATGGATAGTGAGCATTGACCCTTTCCATGACGACAACTTTGGAGTTTTGCCTTAGCTTATAGTCGAGCTGACCGTAACCGACGTCTATGGCGTAGACACATTTGGCACTGCGCTGGAGCAGGCAGTCGGTGAAGCCGCCGGTGGAGGCGCCGACGTCCATAGCTGCCAGGGAGGTGACATCGAGCTTGAACTCATCCAGGGCATGAGCCAGCTTGATGCCACCACGACTGACGTACGGTAATTTCTCGGCCAGCTTGAGTTCAATGCTTCCATCTACCAGAGTGCCCGGCTTGGTGATTATCTTGCCGGACACGGTAACCTCGCCAGCAATAATCAGAGCCTGGGCTATTTTCTGGTTTTCAGCCAGCTTCCTGGTCACTACAAGATTATCCAGCCGCTGCTTTGGCATGTCTATATCTACTGCTTTTTGTCATTCTGAGCGAAGCGAAGAATCTCAAAGCTACATCAGATTCTTCGGTCGCTTTACTCCCTCAGAATGACATGGAACAATAACCCTGGGATTGCTTGGGCATAAGACTGATTATAGATAAGCGACAGCAAGCTTTCAACAGATTCTTTGCTTCGGAGTTAATAAAACGGGCTATTGTTACTAGTATGGGAAATGTATAGGTAACATAAACTTTTAAGAACAGACCATGAGCCCGGCGGCGGCGAATTTATCCATGGCTCGCCCTGACTTTGTCCCGCAAACCTAGGCAGCCTTAGCCTGCTCCTTTGATGGAAAGCAGACCACAAACTCTTTGCAACTTTGCAGACATTCATGAGTATACCGGGGATGACCGATAGAGACAGCTATCATCGGCGGCTGCACGGAGGTGAAGGTCCACCAGGCAACGCCCATGACGTTTGGGCTTACCTTGCTTGTCCACGGTGACGACCAATGTGTATGGGTATGGCGAACTTAATTCTATCGCAGTGCTAAGGTCTATTTCCCCCATAGTAAACTCCTTTCCTCTTGCTAAGAATTATTATATATAGGCAAGCTCCTGATAGCAACGAAGATAATCCGCTCTATCATACAGGCAACTCTAACTCAAGAAGTGGTAAAATATCCTGCGGCAGATGACTATTAGGCAGAAGTAAACTAGAAGGCGGTTGTTAAAATGGCAGGAGCATTAGATGGTATAAGGGTACTCGACCTGGGACGTGTGCTAGCCGGACCTTACAGCGCTACGCTTCTGGCTGATTTAGGTGCCGAGGTTATTAGAGTCGAGCCCTGTGATATAGAAGACAGGCGCCCCGAAGACTGGCAAACGTTTAAGCAGAAGTACCCGGACCGCCTGACACCTTATGGCGATGTGTGGAGCTATGCCTATTTGCACCGTAATAAGAAGGCTATCTCCCTTAATTTTATGGGCCGAAAAGAGATAAATATTAAGGCCAGGGAGTTACTGAAGGAGCTGGTGAGGCACTGTGATGTAGTGGTCCATAACTTTAGCCTTGGGGCAGCTGAGGATATGGGCATTACCTACGAAAACTTTAAAAAAATTAAGCCCGACATAATTTTTGCTCAGGTAACCGGCTTTGGCAGTAGCGGACCTTATAGGAATCGTGTTGGCTATGACCCGGTGGCCAAGGCAATGGCAGGGATAATGTTGCTAAGTGGGTCTCCCGGTCCACCAATGCGCGATGCAATAGCTTCTGTGGATTATGGTACGGCAATGCTCACTACTATCGGTATAGTGACTGCCCTTTATCACCGGCAAAGAACCGGTGAGGGGCAGATGATTGAGACCGCACTTCTAAGGACTGCCCTTCAGTATGCGGGGATGTATGTATCATTATGGGAAACAGCCGGCCTGCCTCACGAGAGGGCAGGTAATCAGCCCTACGGAATAGGACCATCCAACACATTCCAGGCCAAAGACGGGAGATGGGTATACATAAGCATGCTAAGCAATCGAATCTGGCGCAGATTTTGCCGGTTCATAGGAAGAGAAGACCTGGCTACCGACCCTAGGTTGCAAAATGAGTGGGACCGTTGGTTGAACCGCGATATCACCTATCCGGTAGTTACCGAATGGGTGGCTTCCCAAACTGCAGAAGAGGTAGTCACTACAGCGCAGAAAATACCCATACCTTGTGGTATTTGCTACGAGATAACTGAGGTAGCTCATGACCCCCACATTAAGGAAACGGGGATGCTAACAGAAGTACCTGGTCCTGATGGAATCAAGTTTCTGGTTAGCAATCCTCCATTGAAGATGTCGGCCACGCCCCCGAAGATAGAGCGCTCATCCCCGGCAATGGGGGAGCATAATGAGGAAATATACGGCGGGCTTTTAGGCTATAGCCGTGAGGATTTGGACAAGCTTAAAGAAGAGGGTGTAATCTAGGTTACTTCCTTTGACCTGGCATACTAGGTAATGACTGGCTTGAAATTGTACCAATCTTAAGGTAACCAAGGTGAAGAGGATAGGCGGTAAGGGATGGCACTAGCGCTACAGGGTATAAGAATTTTAACCGTCGAAGAGAAGCTGCCGGTTACCTATTGTTCTATGTTATTGGGAGACCTCGGCGCAGATGTGATAATCCTGGAGCGCCCCGGCGTAGGCAATCCAGCGCGGGTCTTACCTCATTTTTTAGAAATTACGAACCGAAACAAGCGCAGCATCACTATTAACTTAAAGTCAGAAAGTGGTAAAGAGGTCTGTTATAGATTAGCTCGGAATTGCGATGTCATTATAGAATGTATGAGACCTGGTGTCGTTGAGCGATTGGGCATAGGTTATAACACTATTAAGGGCATAAATCCTAAGGTCGTTTATTGCTCTGTTTCCGGCTATGGGCAGGACGGCCCTTACAGGGATTGGCCGGCGCATGACTCCAGTTACCAGGGAATTGCCGGAATATTGAATTTCACTCCCAGAGACTCCGAAGGCGTCCCCCAGCTACCTGGGATTACCATAGCCGACCTGTCAGCAGGCATGTTTGCCGCTATCAGTATACTCAGCGCTCTACTTGCCCGCGATAGACTGGGACTAGGACAATATATCGATGTTTCCATGACCGATGGGTTGGTCTCCTGGCTGAGCGTTCCATTAGGAAGCTACTTCAGTACCGGTGTGCTGCCCCGGCAAGGTAGTGGAGAGCCAGCCATGGGCGTATTTACGGCTAAAGATGGCAAATTCCTTACCCTCAGCATTGCTCATGAGGACTATTTCTGGCGCAATTTGTGCCATAGTATAGGCAAGTCGGAATTTGCCGATATGCCACGTGGAGAGAGGTGGCAGAGGCGCGACGAACTGGTGTCTGTGCTCAAAAAGGCGCTGTTGGCTAAAACGCGCGACGAATGGGTTAAGGTCCTGACTGAAGCTGACGTCCCCTGCGCCCCTGTTTTAAGCCTGGAGGAGGTTGTTGCCGATAAACACCTTATACAGCGCGGCGTTTTCCCTGAGGTGGAAAATGATAATGGCGACAAGGTAAAACAGGTGGCTTATCCGGCAAAATTTTCGGAAACGCAGCCTCAAATCAGGAGACTACCCCCTGCGTTAGGGGAACACACTCAAGAAATTCTGGACTGGCTCGGTTATACTAACAAGGAGATTGAAGAGCTGCAGCGAAAAGGGGATATTTAATCTCTTTTACCGGCCGGAAGAGGAAACAGAATGGAGGACAGATAGATGGACTTCGAGTTTACCGAAGACCAGAAGATGCTTAAGAAAAATGCCCGTGATTTCTGGGAGAAGGAGATCGACCCCATAGTTGACGAGCGTGAAAAAGGGGATACGTTTACCAAGGAAGAATATCATCATTACCTCAACATGCTTCTGCCTTTAGGCTACGTAACCGGCACTTCCTCTGAGGAGTATGGAGGGATGGGCCTTAGCTGGTCGAGCTACGCGGTGCTCCTTGAAGAGTCGGGATACTGGTGGCCTAGTTTAAGTTCAGTTATTGCTACCATCGGAGGTGGAGAGGCTAACACCTCCAGAATGAATGACAGACTTAAGGCAAAATACGCCAAACGCATCGCTTCGCTGGAAATGTTAGGCTGCGCTGGAATATCGGAACCTAATGTCGGCTCGGCTGCTCCCAGAGGCATCGAGTTTAAAGCAACTCTGGAAGGTGACCACTGGGTTCTTAATGGAACCAAGACCTGGACCAGCAACGGCTGTGTTTCCGATTATATTACTGTGCTCTGCCTGCTCGATAGGGGCAAAGGGGTCGAGGGGGTTGGCACTATCTTCGTAGATAGAGCCGAATCCCCTTATGAAACCAGGGAGATGCATAAGATAGGGTGGAGGTGTAGTTCATTTTCAGAGACCACCTTTACAGATTGCCGTGTTCCCAATGACAATATCCTCTCAGGAGCCGGAGATACTGAGTTTGCCAGAATAATAAATCACGGCCGTGCCGGTCTCTCCGTCAGAGCTGTTGGCCTTGCCCAAGCCGCGTTCGATGCCTCCTTGAGCTATGCTAGGGAAAGGAAGCAGTTTGGCAAGCCTATTGCCGCCTTCCAGCTTATTCAGGATATGCTGGTTGATATGGTTACCGAAATTGATTGCGGACGTTTCCTCGCCTATCGCGCCTTTCAGGCTATTGATAAAAACCTCTCACTGGGGGAGGTGCGAAAATATGTTTCTATGGCTAAAGCTTTTAATACGGAGATGGTGAACCGGGTAACATACAAGGCAGTTCAGATTCACGGGGCTGTTGGGGTTCAGACTGACGCTCGCTTGGAGCGATATTACAGGGATGCCAGGCCATTTACTATTCCCGATGGCACTACTCAAATACAGAAGCTGGTGGTAGGGCGTGAGCTTACAGGCATAAATGCACTAAGATAAATACACTTTCTGAAAGGAGGCATGGCTATGGATTTTGACCTTAAAGGAAAGGTGGCTATAGTTACCGGTTCAGGAGAAGGGATTGGTCGAATGACGGTGTTGACACTGGCCGGTGAAGGCGCCAATGTGGTGGTTAACGACATCGACCTGTCAAGAGCGGAGGAGGTTGCCGAGGAAGCCAGAGCGTTAGGCGTGAAGGCCTTAGCAGTTAAGGCGGCAGTTGATAAGCCAGAAGAGGTCAACGCCATGTATAAGAAGGTGATAGAGGAGTTTGGCAAGGTAGATATTCTCATAAACAATGCTGGCCGGGGTATAAATTGGGAAGCAGGTAAGACTCCCCGTCCGTTTGCCGAAACGGAAAAAGAGGACTGGGATTATACCGTGAACCTTTGCCTCTACGGGGTCTTCAACTGCACACGGGCAGTGCTTCCCGACATGATTAAGAAAAGATACGGGAAGATTATCAATATGATTTCTGATGCGGGAAGGGTGGGTGAGCCCTTCATGGTTGCATATTCGGCAGCGAAGGGTGGCATCGTTGCCTTCCAAAAGGCCTTAGCCAGAGAGGTAGGCCGCTATAATATTAACGTTAATGGCGTCTCAGCAGGAGCCACCCAGACTGAAAGGAACCTGCGGGCGAGCGAAGCCATGAAGGCAAAATTGGGCGAGGAAGAATTTCAGAAGAGACGGGAGGAAATGTTAAAGGTATATCCGATGCGCCGGTTGGGGGAAACGGTAGATTTGGCCAGAATGTGTGTTTTCCTGTCATCGGACGTTTCCAAGCACATAACAGGTCAGACCATTAGCGTTAGCGGTGGGTTCAGCATGGTATGATAAACATGTTTCGAGGAGGACTTTGTGATGGTATTCGAGACTCTGCTTTACGACAAAGGGAATGGCATTGCCATTATCACCCTGAATAGACCCGAAAGCCTGAACAGTATAAACACCAGGATGCAGGGGGAGATGAAGGAGGCTTGGGATGACATCGAGCAGGACAGGAGTATAAGGGTAATAATTATTACCGGAGGGGAAAAGTGTTTCAGCGCTGGAGCTGATATAAGAGAGCAGTTTCCGCCCGGGGTGACTCGTCCCAGCTCGCGAGACCAGTTTAAGAAAATCGAGGATTTCGATAGACCTTCCATCGCCGCTATAAGTGGCTATTGCCTGGGTGGTGGCCTGGAGTTAGCCCTATGCTGTGACTTGCGCATTGCCTCCGAGACTGCTCAATTTGGGCTGGTTGAACTAAAGGTAGGAGTGGTTCCCGGGGCCGGGGGAATGCAGAGACTCCCACGGATAGTGGGAATAACCAAGGCTAAGGAGATGCTTTATTTGGCTGAACGAATTGGTGCCCAGGAAGCTTACCGCATCGGCTTAGTTAATAAAGTTGTTCCTGTGGCGTCATTAATGGATGAAGCCAAGAAAATGGCTGAGGCGCTACTGGACATGCCGCCCCATGGCATAAAGATAGCCAAGAGGTGTGTCAACGAAGGCATGCAGATGGACCTCCAATCTGCCCTGAGACTTGATGTCACCATCGCTGCCCAGGAGATGTCTACACCATTGGCTAAGGAGAACACTGAAGAAGGACGGAGAGCCTTCAGAGAAAAGCGCAAGCCAGTATTTAAAGGAGGATGAGAAATAGGACAATGACGGCTAGTGATAAAAAGCAGGTGCCGGTGAGGGCTGGGCTGTGGACCACTCCATCATCTCCTGATGAGAAACCGCAGTTGATTGGCAGCCGCTGTCCTGCTTGCGGAGAAGTCTACTTCCCCAAAAGGGAAAGGGGGATTTGCATTCACTGCCAGCACCGGGGTTTGGAGGATTGTAAACTAAGCCGAACAGGGAAGATACACAGCTTTAGCGTCATCATGCAGCAGCCAACGCAGTTCTTTCTAGGGAAGGTGCCTTATGCCTATGGCATAATAGCCTTGCCGGAGGTAAGGGTGCTAGCTCACTTCACGGGCTGTGATTTCAAAGACCTTAAAATCAGCATGCCCGTGGAGTTGGTTATCGAGAAGTTAGGTGAGGATGAGCAAGGCAACGAGGTTCTGGCTCATAAATTTAAGCCGGTTGAGGAATAGTAAAAAAGGGGTTTAGTGCCATGAAATCGATAAAAGAATTGCAAGCCTTGCGCAAGGTTTACATAGGCGGGATTGGTATAGTCAGGTTTCAGAGATACGATGACCAGGAATATTATGATTTTGGGAGTCAGGCAATATTGAATTGCCTGGAAGATGCGGAGATGGAATGGAGAGATATCCAATCAGCGTTCTGCGGCAATGTCTATGCAGGAACAGGCAAAGGTCACCAGGTCATTGCCGAGGTAGGTCTAACCGGCATACCAATTATCAATATCGAGCAGGCTTGCTCCAGCTCCTCGGCGGCGTTCAGGCTGGGTTATCAGATGATAGCCACTGAGTTATATGATGTCGTAATTGCACTTGGCTTTGAGAAGATGGGTCGAGGTCTGCTAGCCAGCACTGCCTTTAAACCATGGGAACTGGCGTTAGGATTTAATATTCAGCCGGCAAACTACGCTCAAGGGGTGGTAAGGTATATGGCAGATTATGGAGCCACCGAAGAGGATTTTGCCCGAGTGGTTGTGATGGAGCGCAAGAATGCCAATCTGAACCCATACGCGAGATGGTATCAGGGCGGAGAAGTTACCATCGAAGAGGTTCTTAACTCTCGCGTAATTGCCGCACCGGTACGCCTGTTGCACGCCGCCGCGATGGTAGATGGAGCGGTAGCTATTATCCTCTGTAGTGGTGATAAGCTTAAGTCCCGCATTTCAAGAGAGAAGAAGATAGAAGTAGCTGCCTCCGTTCATACTACCGGATTTTATGGTGGGGAAAGCATAAAGTTTAAGTCGACTACCAATCTAACCAAAGAAGCAGCCAAGCAAGCCTGGGAAATCTCAGGCTACGGTCCGGAGGACATGGATGTAATCGAGGCTTACGAAGCCATGGCGCCAGCGTTCTTGTCGGATGTCGAGGACCTGGGTTTTTGCCAACCGGGCGAGGCTCCCCACCTGTTGAGAGAGGGCTATTTTGAGATTGGAGGAAAGCTCCCGGCAAATACAGGCGGCGGTCTTGTCGGTTGCGGACATCCTCTTGGAGCTACCGGCGGGCGACAAATTATAGAGATAGTTAATCAATTACGGGAAGCAGCCGGGCCGAGGCAAGTTCAGGGAGCTAAGATTGGGCTATGTCACAGTAGTGGTGCCGGCCCCAATGCTGTGGTTACCATATTAAAAAGGTAATTTCTTGACCTGACACATCAGATAGTGGCCTCAGAGAATATTCACAAAAATTAGAAATGAGATGTTGATAAACAGGTGAATAATAAACGCTGGCCAGTAAGAATTTCCGCGATATGCGACATAGCCAAAATAGATTCCCGTTAATATAGTGCTTATTGTCTCTATCTCTGGCTTTCCAAAATGGACAAGTACAAACGGGACCATTTGAACTAGTATGCTAGTCTCCTTTAATTTTTCCTTTAGCCCAAAGAGGAGAAAGCCCCGAAATAAAAATTCCCAGGCAAATAAATATACAGTCGTCTCCAAACAGTATTTGACCACATCAAATTTCTGTATAGTGTAATACTCTGCCAGGACAGAGCTACGAGAGGCTATATAAAGTATCGGAAGTGCAACTATTAGTGATGCGATGACATAAAAACCCCATACCTTGAAGTTGCCTAACTTCAAACCAAAATCGAGGGGATTTCTTCGCAAAATAATAGTAATAGTCAAAATGGGCAATACTGCAAAATATATTAGAGAGCTAACCCATCGTGGCCCAATCGGATGATATCCGGCAACGGTGAGAAAAAGAGCAGCTAAACTTATTACGACTATCTCACGGCAGTTTCTTTTGAAAAAGGAGGCGATCTCCCGCAGTTCTTTCTTGAACAATGTGATCACATTATTTCTCACGATTATTGATAGTGACATCGATAACTGTAAAAGTCCTCTTAGTCAGATAGGAATAGAGCTCAGTCACCGGCTTGGCAATGTTTGTAGTGTAACGCCGTACAACTATTAATATCAACATTTTATTAATAAGACACATTTCGTCATGTGGTTATCCAATGGTGATGCAGGAGCAATATGTGCTAACATTGAAGGGTAATTGGAATGGGAGTCCAAGCATAAAAAATCTATCACGGATAAGAAATACTGAGTAATTTTGGCGCTTATCTAAAGGCTGGGCTTCTTATATGTCTTACCTTGCCAGTAAGGCTAGCAAAGAGAATCCGCAGATTTCAGCCACCACCTTTTGCCTCCAGCATTGAGACTCGTATTCTCGAATCGGATCTTAGAGGAAAGTTATGGCCAGTAGAGGAGATCATTGAACGTTCCGGGATTGAAAAGGGAATGATAGTGTTGGAACTTGGCTGTGGGCCGGGCGTCCATACGATAGAATTCGCCAAAGCGATAGGCGAAAAGGGTAAACTTTACGCCGTTGATATGCAGTCAAAAATGGTATCTAGACTTAAGGAGAAGTTGTCAAAACCAGAATACAAATACCTTAGTAACATTGAAATGAAAGTAGCCAATGCTTATGACCTACCATTTAGTAATGAAACCATCGATTTAGTCGTAATGGTTGGCGTACTGGGAGAAATACCCGATAAAAATAGAGCACTTAAAGAAATACGGCGAGTACTGAAACTGGGGGGGATTCTGGCTATAAGCGAAAACCTGATAGACCCAGATTATCCGCTTAAAAAGACGACCAGTAAGTATTGTGAACAAGGCGCTTATCAACTAGTAAACACTAATGGTAGTTTCTTTAACTATGTTTCGCAGTTTCGGAAAGTGTAGGCCATGTCCACAATTCCGCCCGCTCTATTGGTCTTGAATCATCATCAAAAGTTGAGGTTCAACAATAAGCCATTTTGTAACTGGCACGGGGAGGCTGTGAGATAAATAGATGGAGCCTACTCTAAGAAATCAGAAAAAGCCTTTGTACTGGTCCAGGCCTAAAAAGGACTTCAATGCGGGAATATGACTTCGCCAAGCAAGAAAAGCAAAGCGAGAACGCCTACTACCACAACCAAGAAAACAAGAATAGACCGCTCCTTGCTCTTTATAATACTGATGAGTCCTGTTACAAAAGCAGCTATGCCTGAGATATAATCAGCAACGACTGCCATAAGAATAACCGGACTAGGTGGACCCGGATTGGATACTGGATTGCGCCGCACAGATGCGGCAAAGGTTTGGAATAATACGAAGAGCAGAATGAAGGCGGCAGCTAAACCAACCGACCATCTACCCAAAGAACTTTTTGGCAGAATACTAATCCGCACAATGCTATCCTATGCCACAATGTGGGTCGAGGTCAACGTTCTGGTCAGAGTTTGCCAACGTGCCTGAGTTTCCGACTAACCAATCCATCGTAATGTTACTCTACACTAAATGCC
>JBAVQV010000051.1:0-3978 GCA_049694415.1 Dehalococcoidia bacterium | reverse complement strand
TCCAGCGCTTGGGCCGGACAGCCGGCGTTGGTGCAGCGGTGCATTGCCTCGCCTTCGGGCTTTATCACCTCGGCGTCGCAAACCGGGCAGCGTTTGGGCATGTGGAAGATTTTCTCCTTGCCCGTGCGGCGGCTGACGATGGGCTTGACTATCTCCGGTATCACCTCGCCGGCTCGCTGTATGACGACCCAATCGCCGATGCGTATGTCCTTGCGGTGTATGTCCTCTTCATTATGCAGTGCGGCATGGCTGATGGTTACACCGCCCACCTGTACCGGTTCCAGTATGGCATAGGGGTTAAGGCTGCCCGTCCGCCCCACGTTGATACCTATTTCCAGAAGTCGGGTGGTCCCCTGAACTGCCGGGAATTTGTAGGCGATTGCCCATCTCGGCTCGCGGCCGACGTATCCCAGCTCGACCTGAAACGGAATGGAGTTAATCTTGACCACCACGCCATCGGCTTCATAGGGCAGCGCTTCCTGGTTTTTAACCCATTTGGCGTAGAAAGCCTTGGCTTCGTCGATGGTACGGCACAGTGTATTATTAGGGTTTAATTTGAAGCCCAGAGATTTGAGATACTGCATAATTTCCCAGTGGGTGTCGGGAACTGCCCTGCCTTCAGCCCAGCCCAGGGCATAGACAAAGATGTCCAGCGGCCGCTGAGCCGTAATCCTGGGGTCGAGCTGCCTCACCGAGCCGGCGGCAGCATTTCTCGGGTTAGCGAAAAGCGGCAGGTCTTCCCTGGCTCGCTCCTCATTCAGCTTCTTGAAGCCGGTCTTGGGTAGATAGACCTCACCCCTGACCTCGAACCTACGCGGTGCCTCCTTGGGCACCGAAAGCGGTATGCTCTTTACCGTCCTTAGATTCTGAGTGATATTTTCACCGCGGAAGCCATCGCCGCGGGTGGCGCCGACCTGAAGCAGACCATTGACATAGGTCAGGGCTACCGCCAGGCCGTCGATTTTAAGCTCGCAGACGAGGTCGGTCTTGCGGCCGCCCAGAAGGTTGGAAGCCCGCCGGTACCAGGCATCAAGCTCTTCATCGGTAAAAGCGTTGGCCAGGCTAAGCAGCGGCTGCGGATGGTCGACGACGCCGAAGGCTTCTACCGGTGCCGCGCCAATCCGTTGAGTGGGCGAGTCGGGGGTGATTAGCTCAGGGTGCTCGTCTTCGAGCTGCTTCAGCTCTCGCATGAGTTTATCGTACTCAGCGTCGCTGATTTCCGGGCTGTCGAGCACATAGTAGCGATGGTTGTGATAGTTAAGCAGTTCCCGCAGCTTGTTTATCTTTTGTTTTGCCTCAGCGATGCTAGCCATAAAAGCCCCGTTGATAGTATAACACGGCGGAAAGCTCGAGAGAAGAAGTGGTTGACATATTCGAAATTGTATTTGCCGCATACTGTGTCAGCATGCCTATTTGCTATAATGGAGTTTCCGGGCTTCAATTTCGGAAGATAAATTTAACGCTAGGCGAAAGAGGTGGACAAAGATGGTGAAAATAATAGATTTAAGTATCCCGGTGGAAGAGAGCCCCAGCGAGCCATTGCCGGTGAAAGTAACTCACGAGACTCATAGGCAGAGCGTCGAGTGGATGAAAACCTTCTTCGGCTGCAGTGAGCAGGACTTGCCGGAGGGGTTGGGTTGGGCTAATGACAGCTTGACGCTAGGTGCCCATGCCGGGACTCACGTTGACGCTCCCTGGCATTACTTCCCGACATCCGAAGGGAAAAGGGCTAGGACCATCGATGAGATGCCCCTCGACTGGTTTTATCACGATGGCATAGTGCTGGATATGAGGCATAAGCCGCGCGGCTCCGCTATTACCGTCGACGACCTTAAGAAAGCCTTAGCGAAGATCGATTATAAGCTTAAACCCTGGGATATAGTGATGATACAGACGGGGGCGGACAAATTGTGGGGAAAAGCGGAGTATTTTGATGCAGGCTGCGGCATGACCCGGGAGTCAACCCTGTGGCTGATAGAGCAGGGCATCCGGGTTATGGGGATTGATGCCTGGGGCTGGGACCGGCCATTTTGGGCGATAAAAGAGGAGTTTGCCCGGACAGGTGATAAGAGCCTGCTGTGGGGTGCTCATTTTGTCGGTAGAGATAAGGAATACTGCCACATAGAAAAGTTAGCCAATCTGGATAAGCTGCCCAGACCCTCCGGCTTCAAAGTCGCCTGCTTCCCGGTTAAGCTCGCTGACGGCAGTGCCGGCTGGGCCCGAGTCGTTGGCATTATAGAGGACTGACCAGGCTTGCTTTTGCCTTCCATGATAATTCTTGCAGCCTTAAAATGTCTACCCCTTATGTTTAATTATCTGTCTTGAGCTATGGTCTACAAACGGCTAAAATTGGTATTGTTTTTTGAACAAGATATGAGTATATACGAGTATGGAGTGTGCTTAACTTGGTAGAAACATTTCTCTGCCCAAAGTGTGGGGAAGAGAATATTATGGGCTACCGGTTCTGTATGGTTTGCGGGGCACGGCTGGCAGCAGGGGCGCAGCAGTCGGCCAAGACCTGCCCGAAATGCGGTTCGCAGAACCCACTGGATTATAAATACTGCGGCAGTTGCGGTTTAAAGTTAAACGCCAGCTGTCCGAATTGCGGGGCTGATGTTCCCGCTGACTCGAGATATTGTCCCAACTGTGCCTTTCTATGCGGTGAAGGACGGTATAGCGCGGAGTAGAGGTGGAAGTTTCCAATGAAAACAAGACCGCCGCTGTGGTATACACTGCAAGCCGTTTTAAGCTGGATGCTGGAAGAAATTCTACTCGCGGCTTTTGTCCTCTGGCTGCTGCCACATTTCAATGTAAATATACCGCTTTGGGGTTTGGCTATTATGATGATAGCCCTAGCTATATATTCCGGTGTTATGTACCGGATTGGCAGGCAAACCTTCTTCATAAGGCCGAAGGTGGCAGCGGGTAATCTTATCGGCAGTGAAGGCAGGGTTACCAGTCCGCTGGCACCGGACGGCTATGTTAAAGTCCAGGGCGTGCTGTGGAAGGCGATATGCAACGAATCGGAGTTAGGAGTGGGCGATGAAGTAGAGGTTATCGGCATGGAAGGACTGAGGCTTATTGTCAAGCCTAAAAAATGAGCGGTTCCAAATAGAAAACCTTGACAAATGTGAATTTTGGTGTATAATTCAGTTAACGATAACTATTACTAATAGAGATATGAGGAAAACTAGACAGAAGGAAGCCATACTTGAGGTTTTGAGGGGCACGACCTCTCATCCGACGGCTGATTGGGTTTACAACGAGGTGAGGAAAGAGATACCAAATATCAGCCTGGGGACGGTGTATCGGAACCTCAGGCTATTATGCCAGAATGGCGAGATATTGGAGCTGGTCTTATGCGGTAGTTTAAGCCGGTTCGATGCCAGAAGCGATAATCATTATCATTTCAGATGTGAAAAGTGCGGTCAGGTTTTCGATGTCGATGAGCCGGTGAATGCAGAGATGGACAAAATAGCTACCCGGAGAACTGGCTTCAGAATAATATATCATCGACTCGAATTTTACGGGCTGTGCTTGGAGTGTCAGTTAGTTGAAGCTGTAGGAGGAAGTTGATGCCCAAAGCAGTAATAACATTAGATGAGCAGCAGGTGACCAGGCTGGAGCAGGTTATTATTGACCGTGACGAGAAGGCGGCATGGGAGCTTCTGGCGGAGATAAGGGCGAAAGTTAAAGCGACTCAAAATACGCGATGCGGCGTGGAGAAGCTGAGAAAACAGGTTTAAGTCAAAGGTAATTTATATAGCCGCCCCAAAATGTTATAAGTTTTTAACTTTTGGGCTGTTGATTTTACGACTATTTTACGATAGACAGGGCATAATATCCTAAATTAATCGGGAGAGGTCACATAGACATAGATTGTATTTGCTTGACAATGAGGTTTAGCCTGCCTATATTTACTGTAGAACCAGTCGTCGGGTTGGCTCAGAATTGTTGTGGGCGGGCGATGTTTTCGAT
>JBAVQV010000050.1:0-12411 GCA_049694415.1 Dehalococcoidia bacterium | reverse complement strand
GTGGCCAGGACACATCCTTTCCAGGAGCACCCCTCGCCGGTGATTACATAGCGCTTAATAAATATAAAGTATATATAAGTATTCCCTGTTCGGTATTCATGAAGGGCAATAGATAAGAAAACAGTTTTTGTACTGGACTAACTTAAAAAGATTTTACTAGTAGCTCGGCGCTGTGCATTACTTTGATATGACTGTGGCGCTTGTCCAGGCCGCCTCTGAGTTGCAGTACGCAGGGTATGCAGTTAGTAATTACCGTTTCGGTTCCAGTAGCTTCGATGTTGTCCAACTTTCTCTTCAAGACCGATTTGGACAGCTCCGGATAACTGAGCACGACATGACCACCAAAGCCGCAGCAGGCGTCAGAATCCGCCATTTCTATAACCTCAAAGCCTTCCCGCTGCAGCAACTGCCTGGGCTCACTATAGACACCAATGCCGCGCTTTAAATGGCAGGGGTCATGGTAAGTGACCTTCTGATTTCGAGACGGTTTTTCTCCCGCAGATGGAGTCAGTTCAAGCACTAACTGTGAGAAATCACGAATTTTACCAGACAAAGCTCTAGCTCGCTGGTTCCACCGCGGCTCGGCAGAAGTTAAGCTTAGATATTCCCGTTGCATCACAGCCGCGCAGCCGGGACATACGGTGACTATACAGTCGGGTTTCATCTCTTCGAGCGCCGCGATATTCGTCTTG
Organism: Dehalococcoidia bacterium; assembly: GCA_049694415.1. Taxonomy (GTDB): domain Bacteria; phylum Chloroflexota; class Dehalococcoidia; order GIF9; family UBA5629; genus 9FT-COMBO-48-23. The sequence goes on along the minus strand of JBAVQV010000050.1, from coordinate 11,719 downwards.
GCCAGACTCAAGGCTGTTTCTACATCGCCAGCAAAATATGCCGGAGCGCCACAACACGCCTGGCTTAACGGGTAATATGGCTCTACACCGCATTCTGTCAAGACCTTCATCACATCTTCCCCGATTTCAGGATAGGCATAAGCAGCAACACAGCCGGAATAGAAAGCCACCTTAGGTTTATCTGTCAACTTGGGTGAAGAATAGTCCTTAAGCCTATCACGTAAAGGTCTAGGCGACAGTGCTGGAAGGCTGACGGCCTGGGTCAGTGCATTTAACGGACCGGGCAGCCGCCGTATCATAAGGTCTTTATCAACAAAAGGTTGTTGCAGATACGAGCCAATTCTTATCACTCTATCCAACCTTGGCTGGTGCTTCAGAATGCTGCGGTAAGCTATTCGGTTCAATAAGGGCAAGCCTTTTTCCTCTGCCAAACTGGCCCTCAGTCGCGTTATCATCTGCGGTATGTCAATGCGGGCGGGGCAGGCTTCCTTACAGGCCATGCAGCCGAGGCACAAGCTCGCCACCTCTTCTGCTTCATCTACACTGTGTAAAAAGGCGGTCAATATGGCGCCGATGCCGCCCTGATATATGTAGCCGTAAGTTTGTCCGGCAACAGAGGCAAAAACCGGGCAGACATTCAGGCAGGCCCCACACTTAATACAATACAGTGCTTCCCTGAACTCGTCGGTTTCTCTCATCTGCCATCGACCATTATCCACCAGGACAATATGGACTTCGTCAGGACCTCCGGCACCGTGAAGCATTGCGCCGGGAATGGCATCAGTACGACCTGGCCCGGTGATATGAGAGATGTATACCGGCATTTTCATACCGGCAGTGCATCGGCTGAGCAATCTGAAAATGGCAGCGGCATCCTTCCAGCTAGAAACTATCTTCTCGTAGCCAACTACTGCTACGTGAACCGAAGGCAAAGTTGTCGCCATACAACCATTCCCCTCGTTGGTGACGACGACCAGGGTTCCTGTCTCAGCTATGGCGATATTGGCTCCCGAAATTCCCATATCGGCATCTATGTAGGTCTGCCTTAAGGCACGACGTGCCGCATCCAGCAAAGCTTGAGGGTCATTTCCCAGCTCCTGGCCGGTCGCCTTAGATATAAGCTCAGCCACCTGTTCTATAGTCTTGTGTATCGCTGGCCCAACTAAATGTGCCGGCCTTTCCCGGGCTAGCTGGACAATCCACTCCCCAATGTCGGTCTCCGTCACCTCGATGCTAGCTTTTTCGAGATGCTCCCTCAACTCAATCTCCTCGCCCAGCATGGATTTCGATTTCACTATATGTTTTACTTTGCGTTCCTGCGCCAGCTTCAGCACATATTTAACGGCATCGTCAGCATCTTCGGCTTCATATACCACGGCGCCGGCTTTTGTGGCTTGTGACTTGAACTGCTCCACCAGCTGCGGAAGGTTAGCAATGGAATCCTCCTTAATATGGCGAATCTCCTGGCTTAAAGACTCAAAATCGAGGCCAGCAAATGCTATCTGACGCACGAATTTAATCAACCCCAGTAATCTGGTAAGGGCGGTCTGCAAGTTTTCATCCATTAACGCCTTGTGCACGCGCTTGGTCATGGCTCGGCTCATGCTGTACCCCTCTTGGCAGCCTTATTCACCAGCATAATGTGCTCCTCGGCAGGCCCCTGAGCTCTGGCCAGCATGGCACCCGGTATATCGGCCGTTGTATTTCTGCCAGTGATATAAGTGATATAACTTGGCATTGTCTGACCAGCCATATTTTCGGTGAGCAATTTAAGCTTGGCAATAACATCTTCCATAACCGAGACCACGTTTTGACTATTGACTACCGTCACATGGATGCGAGGCAAAACGGCAACCAGACGGGTGACGCCTTCATATCCGACTATGACCAAAGTTCCCGTTTCAGCTATGGCTACGTCAGCTTCCGATATGCCCATGTCGGCATCAATACAGTATTGTCTTATGACTCGATTGGCTGCATCTAGCAGAACTCGAGGGTTGGGATTTAGTTTCTTGCCGGTTGCCTTAGAAATAAGCTTCTCCACCTGCCTAATAGTCTTCCGTCCTGTGGATTTTTCACCAGCTAGCTGAGCAATCCACTCCTTCAAATCAGCCTCTTTCACTTCGATGCCGGCCGCCTCCAGATGTTTCTTTAATTTTATATCATCGGCCACTTTGGATTTCGACTTAACTGCATGTTTCACATCGCGTTCTTGCGCTAGTTTCAATATATAATTATTGGAATCTTCAGCACTTGAGGCCTCATACACCACAGCACCTGCCCTGCTAGCCTCTGCCTTGAACTGCTCTACGAGCTCTGTAACTTGTGCATCCATTTTCAATCCGCTCTACAACAAACCGTACATTAAGAGGCCGATAAATACTGAATGGTGCCATCAGGAATAACTGCTACCCTGGCACCATTTGGGAAATCTTGCTTTATTACGTCCATGACCTCAGACCAGGTCTTTACCCACACCGCATTAGGTATCGCTATCCAATCGGTCGTAGACCTCTCGAACTGTGGAGATAGTGCCACCAATCTTTTCAACCACGGTAGCTGAAAATCAACGGCACTGAATAAGCGCCCCCTGGCTTTACCGCCAAAACTGCCGAGCAAATAATGCACCACCTGGCCAGTCGGGCAGTCCATTATTAATACCAGGTCGCCGCCCTTTTCCAGCAGCATCTGTATACCTATAATCAAGCCGACTACGGCTTCGTTACCCTTACAATAAGTATTCACTACAACCACATCAGCCCTCGGGACAGGTTTTGTAGCGTAGTGTGGTACGGCAAACTTAACCGCCTGGTAGTATTCCGCCTCAGGCTCGCCAACGAATATAGCGCAAGGTTGTCCACGGCCATTGATTATGGTGTCAATCTTGAGGTTGAGACCTATCATTTTTGCCGCCTCATTAAAATCCTTAACCATAGGATTTTCGAGGTAATTGCCCGGCCCCACAATACCTACCCGCCCACCTTCTCTGGCTTTTATTTCGAGCAGATGAAAAGCCTCAATTGAGTCGATGGAAGCTATGCCAGGCAGGACAATCTTGCCACCACCGCCGAATCCACTTTGGGGATGAGGTAGTACCGAGCCGATGCCGATTTTCAAATCACGGCTCATGACCTCAGAATTTACAGACAGACGTGTACCTTGCGAAGTCTGCCCGACATAGGTGCAGTTCTCGTAGACATTGTGGTTGTAAACTGGAAACCTGTCCATTATCTTCTGGCCCAGCTTCTTCTGGAAATCTTGATAAGTATGAGCGCCGTGAGCGCCGGTAGCACAGATGAATCTGATAGCCCCTTCAGGAATTCCTGCTGCCTCTAGCTCCTTTAGAACATATGATATCAAATCAGCCACTCTTGTGGGACGTGAAATGTCATCGAAGATTACAGCTACTTTATTTTTGCCCTTGGCCAGTTCTTTAAGCCTGGAGCTGCCGATAGGATTATCAAAAGCGGCCTTTATCTGTTTCGGGGTTATCTGTGGAACCTTATGCCCGTTCATCAGGCAGGTCACCACTTCCCATGATTCGGGGAAGGTCAAACGCAATTTCCCCTCTTTAAACCACATTTGCCTGGGAACTGTCACTGCCTTGGCACTCATTTTTGTTTCCTGTTATAAAAATTATTCCATTAATGATTCGCCAGCTCGGCTATCGTCACCCCGGCCCCTCCCTCACCCCAATCACCGAACCGGAATGACTTGACCAGAGGATGTTCCGCCAGAGTCTCATGTACTGCTTGTCGCAGCACGCCCGTTCCTTTGCCGTGGACGATGCGCACCGACGGCAGACCTGCCATGAAAGCAACGTTAAGGTAATGGTCAAGCTTGGGCAAGGCCTCGTCTATGGTGAGCCGCCTTATACGCAACTCCGAATCCACCGCCATTAAATTAACCTTTCAAATTGCAGACGCAGGATTTTCTTGGTATTTTCGGTAACCTTAACCCTGTCATCTATTCTCCAGCCGACTACCCATAGAATTTGTTGGGCTGAGCTAACCAACGGCACGCGGTCTCTCCACGAACGGGGAATTTTGGCGTCAACCATAAAGTCCTGGATCTTCTTGGTCTGATTCATGCCCAGAGGCTGGAAACGGTCGCCCGTTCTGCGCCGCCTCACCGACAATTCTTTTCCGATCTTATCCAAATCAAAGGTGGCAGTAAGACCATTGTCGCTGCCGACTGACTCTCGAATTATATCCGCTTTAATTCGCCAGCCAGGTAAATCAGTATCGCCGGGAATATTAATACTGGCCGTACCTTGAAGTGGAGGTAATGGACATACCGAAGCTGAAGTCGGTGTCAAAACCAGGCGGCCATACTCTGTAGACAACGTAAAACCGTCAGGCAGGCAAAATCTTTTTCCCGCCGGTTTGTATAGAGACTCAATCATAGCTTCAATATGGTCAGCCTCAACATCCTTCAGATTGCCTCTCAGTTGCTTAACTGCCTTTCTAAAGACCTGCCTTTGTATGGCATGCGGCAGGGCAAGCATCTTGTTCACGTCCAGGTAAATCGCATCGCCTTCCTTTCTGGCTAAATCCTGCCATAGCAGAGAAGCTTGTTCTTCAATAAATGAGATGTCATCTCCAGCAATATCGGCCAGCCTCAGCAGCACTTTGTCAATACCGGTGTTGTAGCTTCTGAGCACAGGCAGCAACTCAAGGCGGATACGGTTTCTCAAGAAAGAAAGCGATTCATTGGATGAATCGCTCCGTGGAGACAGGCGATGTCGCCGACAGTAGTTCACTGTTTCCTGCCGGGTAACCTTAAGCAACGGTCGCACTACTTCAAGCCAGCCACCGTTTTCACCGTACGGCAATACCGAGCGCGACTGCAGACCACGCAGTCCTGTTGTGCCCGCACCACGCAGCAAATGCAGCAGAATAGTCTCAATATGGTCATCACAGGTATGTCCCACCACTACCTTGGAGCTGCCTACCCTTCCAGCCACATCAGTCAGGAATCCATAACGAACTTCGCGGGCAGTTTCCTCTAATGAGCCACCTTTCCGTTCACGATGTGCTGCCACATTTCGGCGCTCAATAGTGGCCGGCACACCAAGCTTTTGCGCCAAATCAGAAACATAACTGGCATCAGAGTCAGATTCCTCGCCGCGAAGCAGGTGGTTTAGATGGGCTGCATGTAGTTCTACCCCCAACTCTCGCCGCCGCTGCACTAGAACGTGAAGTAGACAAACCGAGTCGGCACCTCCGGATACAGCCACCACCAGCTTATCGCCGACTGAAATAAGATTTTGCTCACGGATAAAGTTGATGACTATTTGCTCGAGCGTCTTCTCTTTCTTGGCCAAACCTAATCCTTCCATGGTGTCCCATTGTCATCTTGAGCGAAAGCGAAAGATCTAAGCCCCGTATTAAATCAGATTCTTCAGTCGCTCCGCTCCCTCAGAATGACAAATAGAGCTAATAAATTCTTAACCGTCCCTTAGGTGACAAGTATCACTCAATGACACCAGGCGCGACTTCCCATCTGCAAAGTCAATTATACTAATACTGCCGGTCTGCACTCTAATCCGTTCTATAGTGGTAAGCGGCCATCCCAGAGCTTTACATATAGTCGCCACAGCAGTAAAAAAGTGGCTCACCACCACTACATTTCCGTTATCATGTCTGTTAATTATTAACTGAATTATGGACCAAACCCTGTCCGCCAGCTCAACCACACTCTCGCCACCGGGTAACTTTTCCGTGCCCTGTCCCTGTCGCCACTGTAGCAAAAACTGGCCAAAACTGGTCCCCAGGTCGGCAATTGAGACACCTTCAAGCTCACCGACTTCCATCTCACGCAAATCGGGCTCTACCTGCACCGTTAAACTATGGTAGCTGGCAATAGCCTGTGCTGTGCCCAAAGCGCGTTTCAATGGGCTGGAATAGATGGCGTCTATGTTCATCCCCTTTAATGCCAGCCCCAATCTCGCTGCCTGTTCTTTTCCGACCTCGCTTAACTCAATATCACTGCTGCCACCCTGAATCCGCCTTTCCTGGTTCCATGCAGTCTCGCCATGTCTTACCAGAATAAGTTTAATCGTTTACCTCCTTATAAAACTTTAAGACCATAGCGGTGAGCCAAACTCACCCGCTTAGTATACGGCGGGTGGTCATAAAATAATAGCTCCTCCCAACGGCTAGGATTGGCTACACTCAGGTTCTGGTTAGTTAGCCTGGTCATTACCGTAACGAAAGCTTTTGCATTAGCCGTCAATTCTATGGCAGCCTTATCAGCCGATGCCTCCACATATCGGCTGTAGGCATTAGTCAATGGCGTTATTATTAAGCCAAAAGCAGCTATGGACATTAATAGCAGAGGGAATGCCGCCACATCTGCAATTCCTTGAAAATCCAATGGAATAAGGCTGGCTCTTAAAACCAGATTGGACAGGTATAAGCCCAATAAAATCATGGCTGCCTGCACAGCGATAAGCTTGGGAATATCCTTGTGGATATGATGCCCTAATTCATGCGCCAGTATCACCTCAATCTCATCCGAAGTATATTTCTGGAGTAGAGTATCAGTGAGAATAATACTCCTCGTCCTGCCCAAACCGGCTAACATAGCATTGGCTGTGGTACCTTTGCTGCTCAAATCCATGGTGAACACACCGACAACTTGGGCTTGCGCCCGTTTCGCCAGATTCACTAGTCTTTTTTTGAGTTTCACATCACCCAGAGGCTCTAACTTAAAGAAAATAGGCAGCAGCAAAGTCGGCGTTAGCCGCGTTAGAAGCAGGCTGAGCATCAATAAAAATATGCCGGCCCACAACCACCAGACGTCTGGGAAGCGGTCCAGCAGCCAGTAAACGAGAATAACTACTACTAAACCCAATAGAAAGCCCAGGGCTGAAGCTTTGGCTCTATCTTTTAACCAGGCACTAAACTTTTGATGTGACAAACCGAAGCGTCGCGGCTGTATGAAGCTGTGATAGTAAGTCAGCGGCATCAAAATCACCCCCAGGCCTACCGCCAGAATGATAAAGTACAAGGCTGATGCCCACGGTTGAGAAAAAGCCAAATAATGGCTCAATTTGACGGAGACACCGCCGAAAACAAGCACCAGCAATATAACGCCCACTATAGCTAACTCGATTAAAGATAGTCGACGCGTAAGCCGGGCATATTTCCTGGCTAGCACTTGACGCTTAGCATCTAAACGAGGCTGTGTTGGTTGCATTCTGTAACCGAATCGGGGTCAGTTTAAAATCAAATTGGTGCGATGGATAGATTTAGGACGTTGCAAGAAACCAAGAGCCTTGGTCACCTGTTCCGGTCTGCCAGCACCTTTTTCATCGCAGCGCAATCTCATCCCCAAAACACACATAGAACCCTGGCAAACGATCAGCCACAGGTCATCCACCAGGGCACGTAAATCATAGTAGCGGGCGCCTGTATCTCTGTCATGGTGCCACGGCAGCTCCTTCTTGGACAGAAAGGATTTCAAAACCAATTCAACTTCCTGACATTCTTTTTCCGTATCGACTTCAACCCTATACTCCACAAATCTAACCTGAGATTGAAGCGACGGAATCTTCGGTCCCACCGGCCAAACCTCAAGCAGGGCAATGCCGGGAGGTAACTGCTTCTCTATCTGGGATACAAAAGATTGCGGAGAAACCCATCGAGACAACAAAACATCCATCAGTTCAGCGTCACTGGTCACACCGACTAATAAGGGAGCTGCCAGGGCAATCTGGGGATGAGGAGTGAAACCTTCCGAATAAGCTAAGGGGAGGCCAGCCCGGCGTAAAGCCCTCTCCCAAAGCCTCATCAAATCTAGGTGCGACAGGAACTTGAGTTCATCACCACGGCTGAATTTAAGGCGCAGGCGCTGCATCCTTTTCCCTGGTTATCTGAATCTTCTCTATCTTCCGCCCATGCATTTGAGCTATAGTTATTTTCAGGTCCTTGTATTTTAAGTGCTCACCCTGCTTTGGTATGCGCCCTAAATGGCTAAGAATGAACCCAGCCACCGTCTCATAGTCACCGGTCGGTAGGTCCAAATCCAATTCCTCATTAGCTTCCTCCACCCTGACCCCACCATCGACCTCACAAGTATGGGCATCGATAGGCACGAAGTCTTTTTCCTTGACAGCCAGCTCATCACCGATAACACCCATTATCTCCTGAGTCAACTGCTCTAAGGCAGCTATACCAGCCACACCGCCATACTCATCGACGATGGCTACCATATGGTAGTTATTATCCCTCATCTCAGCCAGAAGCTCGCCCAGACGTTTGGTCTCGGGCACAAAATGCACCGGGCGAACTAATTCATCAATTGGGCTATCCAGAGTCAGCGATTGGTTGGCCTGAGCCATTATCACATCTTTAATCGATAAAACGCCGACGACGTTATCCGTCGTACCCTTGTAAACCGGAAAACGAGAGAAGGGATATTGTTTATAAATATCAAGAAAGCCGGCTAAAGTCGTCCCCTGTCTTAACCAGGTAACCTCTGTCCGCGGCTGCATTACCTCGCTAACCGGCCGGTCAGCGAATTCGAAGGCCTTATGTAACATCTCCGCTTCTTCCTCTTCCCAGACCCCTTCAGCCTCACCAACGGTGATGGCGGTACGGAATTCATCCTCGCTAATCGTCGGCCTCGGCTCGGAGCCTTCGCCAGCCACCTTGGTGAATCTTATACCGATATGGTTCAGTACATAGACGAATGGATAAAGGACAATTGATATGATTTCTATAGGCCTGGCGTAGAGTAGAGCTATTCGTTCCCCATACCGGGCGCTAAAGCTTTTGGGAATGAATTCAACAAGAACTAAGGTAAGTATTGTAATGACAATAGTGGCTATGGCGGCTCCTAAGTTTTCACCCCACAACGATACAGCCATTACCGTCCCCAGAGTAGCTACCGCCGTCTCGAAGAAATTGATGCACAAAAGCACGGTAGCCAGGAATTTCTCAGGTTTGTCCAGAATTTTGGCTACGATTTTAGCCTTGGGGTGATTGGTGTGTACGAGGTGCTTGAGGCGGAGCCTCTGCATGCCAATAAACGCTGTCTCAGCACTGCAGAAGAAGGCAGCTGCCGCCAGAGAAATCAAGAATAATATTAAAAACAGACTGTTAATGTCGTCCATATGTAGCCCAGCCATTCAGGCGGCCAGGCAGTTCAGTACCATAATAGCATCGGGCTTTCGCAGTGTCAAAGAACTGGCAGCTATTGCTGACTTATCTGCCTCTCTTCTCATAATCGAGGCACCAGATGGCATTAGGCCGCTCAGGGTTATGGCAGGCACTTCGCCAGTCCCACTTGCAGCTATCGCAAAGCACGATGTTCATGCCCAGCATCCTCTTGATGCGGATTTTAGCTCTGTCTGCCCAGCTCGGCCTCAGTTTCCTGCTCTTAGGCATTTCGCCTCATTTTGAAATTTTATTATCATACTCTCTTAAATAAAAAATACTCAGGCTTATACTACTTGTTAATCCCACGCTGAATCCCACGCAAGTAGGCAATCTGTCCCGTGTGCAGAGCTATCTCAGTAGTGATGCGACATAGTATATCACCTATGGAGTCAGGCGAACGGTCGGGTCGAGCCAATTCGGATAGCCTTTCTGGAGCGATACTATTAAGCAAAGCCAAAGTACTTTTCCGGACTGACTCGGTGTAGCTGCGTAACACCTCTAACTTTGGCACCGGCCAGGCTTGAAGCTGCTCCACAGTATAATCAAAACCGGTATCTTTGGCCGGAGTGCCCAATTTCCCGCGCCAACCTTCCGCCTCATATAATTCTACCTGTCGTTGAATCACACGGTTAACGAAGAAATCTTCAACCCGGGTGACATGCCATAGTATAAAGGCGATGCTGTTAGACTCCGCCGCGGGCTTCCATGCCGCCTCTTTCTGCGTTAGTCCATCAAGCGCTCTTGTCAAATATCCCTGGCTCTGCTCCAAAGATTTGATAATCGCCTCTTTAGCTTGCATCGACTACCTCCTAAACACAGGATTTCATACCTTGAATGATATCAAACCACGAACCTGCGAATCAAAACTTAAAGAAGAGGTGGTGCTCATGTTTCGAGCCGCATTTGCAATTACTTGACCGGCATGGGACAATCCCTAACAAAAAAGTTAAAAGGAGGTACTATTATGATAGAAGTTGGCAGCCAGGCTCCTGACTTCACGCTAAAAGACCAGAATGGCAAGACCGTCAGGCTTTCTTCTCTTAAAGGTAAGAAGGTTTTACTCTCATTTAGGCCACTGGCTTGGACCCCAGTTTGAAGCGATCAAATGGGTTCTCTGGAAGAGAACTTCGATCGGTACAATAGATTGAATACAGTAGCCCTGGGTATTGGCGTTGATTCAGTGCCCTCGAACAAGGCATGGGCAAAATCACTGAACATTGAGAGAACCAGACTACTTTCAGATTTCTGGCCTCAGGGAGAGGTAGCAAAGCTTTATGGCGTGTTCCGGGACAAAGACGGTTTTTCGGAACGAGCAAACGTAATTATTGACGAGAATCAAGTAGTAGTTTTTGCCAAGTTGTATCCTATTCAGCAGTTACCGGATACTGAGGAGCTAATGCGGGTTTTAGAAGCCTGAGTAACTACAGTAACTTAAATAGTGTTCTTAAGGCACCCGTTTCAATAAAGGGTTATATCGGTATATCCAGTGGGGAGTCATGAACAACATGAAATTCACCCGAGCCTATACTGGAGCTGGGGTATTAAAAAGGTGGAACTTTTAGGTTGATTTTCGTCTTATCCGTATAGACAACTAAAAAACTCTGACAGACTAATGACCCGACACACGCAGAGACCAACCTTGAAAACTAAAGTTGTGATACTTGATGCTATGGGAGTAATGTATTCCGTCGGGGATGACGTAAAAGACTTGCTCTGCCCATTTATTGCAGAAAAGGGCGGTATCAGTGATATCGAAAAAATCACAAGTCTTTACATGGTGGCGAGTCTGGGCAATATGACCGCAATTGAATTCTGGCAATCGGTAGGTGTAGCCCCGAACTTAGAAGATGAATATTTGCAACGTCATAAGCTGACCGATGGCTTGATTGAATTCCTCGAGGCTATCAATTCAAGAGGCGGGGAAGTCTGGTGTCTGTCGAATGACCTCTCAGAGTGGTCGAGAAAATTGCGAGATATATTCAAACTTGAGAGATATCTTTGTGGCTTTGTCATCAGCGGAGATGTCGGTCTCAGAAAACCGGACCCTGCGATCTTTCAATACCTAATCAGTCGGCTAGATGTCACTGCCGGTGATGTGGTATTTGTAGATGACAACCCCAAAAACCTGGACGCGGCGACTGAGCTAGGGCTCAAGACGATTCTTTTCGACGCCAGTGGCGAAAATCCTAGCCACTCCGGCTATGAATCGGTAAGGAACTTCAATGAACTCCTGCACAGCCTGTTGCCATGAGACTTAGATAGAACCGATACCATCTTTAAACTGACATTGATTACATTTATTAATAGTTCACGTGGAAGAAGTGGAGGTAAGGTTACAATAGGTAGAACTTTCAGCTTAAACTTCAGACTTACTAACTAGATAAATTCAACAATACAGGCTTCTGTGTCCTATGTATACTTTTACCAAAACTGTCCAGACATTTAGTTCGCGTTTCGGGTAGAATTCACCTATATTTCATTTGGTTATAGGTTATGATAATGGGTGATTGGTATTTGTACGTAGTAAGATGTCGAGATGGGACCCTGTATAC
>JBAVQV010000049.1:0-7764 GCA_049694415.1 Dehalococcoidia bacterium | reverse complement strand
CGCGAGCTGGGTTCAGACCGTCGTGAGACAGGTCGGTCTCTATCCGTTGTGGGCGTTGGAGATTTGAGGGGAGCTCTCCCTAGTACGAGAGGATTGGGAGGGACAGACCTCTAGTGTGCCAGTTGTTGCGCCAGCAGCATTGCTGGGTAGCCATGTCTGGATGGGATAAGCGCTGAAAGCATCTAAGTGCGAAGCCCACCCCAAGATGAGATCTCCCACCGGTTTAACCGGGTAAGACCGCAAGTAGATAACTTGCTTGATAGGCGGCATGTGTAAGCAGGGTAACCTGTTGAGCTGAGCCGTACTAATGGTCGAGGTCTTTGACCTACATCAGGCTGAGCACAAAACTTTTTCACTTCGTCGCGGGGTGGAGCAGCGGTAGCTCGTCGGGCTCATAACCCGAAGGTCGTTGGTTCAAATCCAACCCCCGCTACCAATGATTTCGAATAAAGCACAGTTTTCACTGTGCTTTTTGTTTGCCAGGTGGAGGTAGAACATGTAAATTTACTGAAGGCTTAAAATAATGCCAGCTAAAGTCAAGATAATCGGCGCTATAGGCCAAAACGGCTCGGGGAAAGATGAGGTCCTTAAATACCTCCGCACTAAACACGGTGTGCCTTTTCTCTCTACCGGAGATATAGTAAGAGAAATTGCATCAAATGAAGGGCTGGAGCCGACCAGAGAGAACCTGGGCAAGATATCCGATAGATATTTTCGTGAATTCGGTAAAGGCTATTTTGTGAGACTGCTGGCTGATAAGATACGCCAGAGCGGCTGGAAAATTGCCGGCATAAGCGGTATACGTTCGCTGGATGATGTCTCCATATTGAAAGGTATTTTCGGAAAGGATTTCATCTTAATACATGTATATATCACCGACCCGCATGTCCGCTATAGCCGGATGACCAAGCGGCATGAAGAGCGAGACCCGCACAGCTTCGAGGAATTCCTGCGCCAGGATAAGGCGGAGGAGGAGCTGTTCTCCTTAACAGAAGCAGAACACTATGCTGACTATTCCATAAGCAACGACGGCACGCTGGACGACCTGCATCGAGAAATCGACAGGCTGATACTAGATAAGGGGCTGTTGACTGCTCGGTAGTAAGATCCCTCTCAATCTCCCTTTAATAAAGGGGGAGGCCGGTAAATTCTGACACATTCGCCCACTGTTAATAACGACCACCCGAACAGCCACCCGAATGCGGTTGATACGTAGGAACTCGCATCCCTGGAACAAATGTTCCTGACCGGCAGGCTGTAATTTGCAAAGGGGAGAGTTTTGGTGTATAGTAGAAGTAGTGGTTTCAGTTTAGGTTATCACGTACTTAGTTAAATTACCTTAGATTTGTGCAATTTATCCAAGCTCCGGATGACCACAACTCTAGCCAACTATTTATAAGAGAGGAGGCCATCCAATGAGTTTCACAGACAAGTCAATTATCTGTCCCGATTGCGGGACTACCTTCGCGTTCACTGCTGGGGAACAAGAATTCTTCGCGTCTAAAGGCTTCACCAATGACCCTAAGCGTTGCCCTCCATGCCGACAGGCTAAGAAACAACAGCGCGGCGGTTCACAAGGTGGCTATAGCCACAGCAGCACCACACTTATTAGGGAATACTAGTTTGGCTTTAAGCTCATACATAGGCTGGGATGTACCTGGCCTATGTATGTTATACAGCGTGCTAATAGAAGGAGGAGCAAAACATGAATATCTACGTGGGCAACTTATCGTCCGATGTAACTGAAGAGGAATTACGGGAGCAATTCACCGCTTTTGGAGCAGTCACGTCCGCAAGCATCATAAAGGACAAGTACAGCGGGCAATCCAGGGGATTTGGATTTGTTGAAATGCCGGCAAAGGCTGAAGCCGAAGCTGCAATTGCTGGCCTCAAGGGCAAAACGCTGAAGGACCGGACGCTTGATGTTAATGAGGCTCGCCCTCGCTCCGATAGCAGAGGCGGAGGCGGAGGCGGAGGTTTTGGTGGTGGAAGAGGCAGACAGAGAAGATACTAAATCGCAGCCTAAACTGAATGCCTGAGACATATAGCGCTGATACTTAGCCTATGGCTGCCCGAAAACGCGGAGCATTTTACAATGTGAATTGTAGCGGCACGATAATCACGGCAAGATGAAGCACTTTTATTTTTTAAGATGAAAGATAATGATGTCGTAAACCCGGAAGAAGTCCTCGGTATCGTGCCCGAGGTTGAGCCACTTACGCTTGCCCGGAGCACCTGGGGCTCCTTTCACGAGGAGGAGACAGAAGTAGAAATTGCCGAACCTGCCCTGCCCTGGGCAGATGAGGAATCTGCTGACCTTGAAGAAGAGTGGGGTGATAAGACAGAAAGAGTAGCTAAGTCTGCGCCTGCGCTTGAAGTAGAGCCCTGGGAACAGCCGGTTGATGCGGTTGATGACCCGGTACTCATGTATCTCCATGAGATAGGCAGAGTCTCGCTTCTCACCGCTAAAGATGAGAAGGTATTAGCCAGTAAATTAGAAGAGGCCAAGTACCTGGCCAAGATCGAAGGTCTTAGCCCTGAGCAACATGGCAGATATTCCCCGGCAGTCAGCACCACCATCTATTTGCTTCGTCATTTACTTGCCGCCCGGCCGGTAGTGAAAATTCTTGCCCGGCGCTTTGAGATTGATGCGAGGGATGGTCTCATGCAAACAATTCGCGACCCCAAAATGCGGGCAGCTATCGATGGTGTAATCGACCCGGAACTGGTGAAAGCTATTACCGAAACCAACGGCAAAAGCGCATCGGAGGTCGGGCGTAGCTTGATAGACTTTTCCATAGATAGCCGGCTTTTGCCTTCGGAATTAATGGAGAGCATAGTGAACGGAACCTCCTGGAGTAAGTTGAAGTCATTAGCCGCTGAGCCCGTTGATCGTGCATTACTTGCCAAGCTTCGGGCTAAGAACCAGCAGCTTACCACCCATTTTAGCCAGGTTAAAAGAACGGCCAGTCTAGCAGAGAAACAGCTTATTGAAGCTAATTTACGCCTGGTGGTCAGCGTTGCCAAGAAATATACCGGACACGGGATACCATTACTGGACCTTATTCAGGAAGGCAACATGGGACTATTTCGAGCCGTGAGCAAATTCCAATACAGGAAAGGTTATAAATTCAGTACTTACGCTCACTGGTGGATTAGACAAAGTATTACCCGAGCTATAGCTGACCAGGCACGTACTATTCGCATCCCGGTGCATATGGTAGAAATTATCAACAAGCTCTATAAGACCATCCGTTGGCTATCTCAAGAGTATGGGCGGGAACCGACTGTTGAGGAAATTGGCAGAGCCATGGACATACCTTCAGAAAAAGTAAGGGAAGTCTTGAAATTATCTAAAATGCCGCTGTCTTTAGAGGCTCCTATCGGCGAAGAGGGAGACAGCGACCTCGGTGATTTTGTTGAAGACCGGACTACCATGCCGCCGGCAGAGGCTGCCTCACGAGAGCTACTTAAGGCTCAACTAACTAAAGTACTTACTGAACTTAGCGACCGGGAGAGAAGAGTTTTACTACTCAGGTTTGGTCTGGAGGATGATAGACCCCGAACTTTGGAGGAGGTGGGCAAGGAATTCAATGTGACCCGCGAGCGAATCCGCCAGATCGAGGCTAAGGCATTACGCAAGCTGCGCCATCCCAGCCGCAGCCGGAAACTCAAAGACTACCTGGAATAAGCTCGCAGGTCACTGCAGAGTAACGGTCACCCGAAGGCGGGTGACCCGTAGGGAATGTTTGAAAGCAGACAAGGGTAAGAGAGCAGGGATGACTGATCGTCCCTGCTCTCCAGTTATGTACAACTCTGTTGATGACCATTGCGAGCTAGATTATCCGCAGTTCAGGTGCCGACACCGCGTCCGGCACGGCGCTACTTAAGCACGTCTGATTTAGCTGCCGTGAGCTTCATAATCTGCCTGTCTTCTTTAGTCACCCAGCCATTCTTGAACAGCTTTTGAGTACTCTCGTTAAATTTATCCACATAGCCATCGTGGTCGCCGTACAGGCTCTCGAGTGTTGCCGGTGGTAAGGGAGCCACATTGCCCAAAATCACGCACCAGGCCGAACAACCGCCGCACAAACTTGCGGGGGTACAGCTGGGGCAGGCAGCACTCATCGGAAAATACCTTTTTATAGGAACGTCAACATAGGGGGTTCGTACGCCACCTTGGGCGTTGCCGAAGGCATCTCTGACGATGATGCCACTGCCACTGGCAGTCGTGATGATAGCGCCAGGTGGCGGTGGTGTCCCACTTCGTATCCAGTTCTCCATATTCACCAGAATCCCATTATGGATATACTGTACCGGAAAATCGCTGTGGGTACCATAGCAACACCACGGGCACTCGTACCCCATGGTTTTGACTAGGTCTGCATGTGTCGGCCCCGGGGAACCTGCACCCTTATGACAGGCACCCGCTATCTCGTAGCGCCGGAACAGGTCCGTGGAGGTGTCGCTGTCGGCACGTCGCGTTATAATCGCGTTCATGTCCGGGCTCGCAAAGGCAGGTATAGCAATCTCGGTCTCAGTCAGCGTGTGCATCACCGGCACGCCACACGGTTGTATGACCCGGCGTGGGTCGCTTGCTGAGAAAGGCCCAAACCCCATACTGGGGACACAGGGGTTCACTCCATCGTCATTTATCCAGATGGGCCCGGCAGCAGCGCTGGCCAGGTAGCCATCGTAGATGAAGTCACTGCCGATCTTGGCATCCTTGTGGAAAAAGTTGATGTAGGTAATCAGATAGCCGCCCGTCTGGGAATAGCCATGGCCAATGAGTTTCAAATTGCTCAGGCTTAGCCCGTCTTGCACCAGTGGGTTAGATAGGTCGTTGGTCTTCAGCAGTGCGCCCAACTGGGTGAAGATGTCCCAGGCTTGCGCCCGGTCTTTCGAAAAAAACAGGGTTCCATATCGCGCAAAGTTAAAAACTTTCAGTCCCTGCGGGAACCCCGAACACGTTGAAAACACTATGGTATTCTTGCAGGTGACCCCCACCCAGACATCGCCATTGCGCATTATCTGGTTAAAATAGCATGCCCAGGCAGTAGCGATGTCATAGCCACCGCTCGGGTTCATAAATTCCACAATCACATTGCCGCTGAAGAGACTGGGGTCGGCTGGGCGCCGTACTAGTATCCGCGTCTTGTAGGGCAGGTCGGGTGTTCTCACGTGGACGGCGAAGCTGGTGTTATCACTAAAATCCAAATCATACTCGTTGGCCGTCCCGCTGATAAAATACTCTTCCTGAACATAGCCGCGCGACTCGTAATTAGTACCGGCTGCCGGGTCAAATGCACCCGAAGCAGGAAGGATGGGGCCGGTCACGATAGGAAGCGGTGGGGACGCCTGTGCGCTCTGCGGAGTGGCCGCAGGCAAGGCGATGAAACACATTGCCAGAACAAGTACACTGGCCACAGTAATACCAATTGCTTTTGACTTCTTCACTATACACCTCCTAAGTTCTTACATTTTGAAGGTCGCCTCGACCGCACTTTTTTCTATAAACTTTTCACGACATTATCACCCCCCTTACCTGGCGCGTTCGCGAGAAGCTGATTTTAATCTAACGATCCCCCTCGTTATATCCAAAACAAAAACCGACCAACTGAGTGGTCGGTTTCACTATTGGCTCACCGACGCCCAAGTGACCTCTTTACGAACGCCGTTTCTTTGCCCCCACTAACCTTTTACCTCTACTAAATTTATCTTTGATACTTCCGGTAAGCGCACCTCTTTTTGTCAAGCCGTTGCTGTCATAACTAATACTAATATTCCGACTGACCATTCACTTGATATTCAATGCAAGCTACTTAACTTATCATTAGTTAGCCTTTTTGTCAATACCCCTATATATAGTATTAAATTCATTGTTGATACTATCTGCAACAACAGGCGAATTCCCCTAACCTTATATCCAAATTGACCCACTACCCAAATTCAACACATTATGATCAGCCGCAGGCGGGTGAAACACAGACATAAGCGAGCAGACCTGAAAGCGTGTCCCTATTTTTAACTTTTGACTTGTCATTTTGCCTTTTGGTATTTTATCTTTGCATTTGTCTGGGATTGCCACGGCACTTTGTGCCTCGCAATGACAGACAGATTTTCTGAGATAGCATTGCGTTTTGCGGCTTTAGTTGGATAATGGATTAGCTATCCAGGATTTTAACAAGCTCCTGCTCTACGGCTATCGGAAGTTGGGTTTCCGGCACAGCCTGCCTGTTTACAGACTCACCGGCTGTAAACAGGCTTCGTTTGGCTCTGGCTCTGACCTCTTCCTTGTTGCCGCAGGCACGGGGGCAGCCGCACAGAATGACCACCACGTCGATATCATCTTCAGACAGAGGTACCAGCTGGAAATCCCCTCGCTCCTCAGCCACCTTAGCCAGATGACGGGCTATCCGGGGCAAATTCACACGGGGATTGCAGGAACCGCAATACTTCAGGGCTACCTTAACTTTACGACTGTTCTTTGACACTTATGTTAGCAGACGAGTAGAGGTTGTTCCCCAATCTTGGCCAGCTTCTCTGCCAGCCGCTTTTTGCGCTCAAAATTGGCCTGCCTTTCAATCATAATTCTCTGCGCCTGAGGTGAGCCGGCACCGTGCATGGACTCGACGAGCGCGGTGCCGCAGGTCATCCCTTCAAGAAGCCGGATCAATCGTAATCTGGTCTCGGTAGGCACTCCGGCAACACCTTTCATATACTTGTCAACGTACTTGCCTACCCGTGCGTCTTTCCAGTCCATCTCCGATGGAGCTGTGGCCAGTATACCGCCGGCGATATCCTGTGCCAGCCGGGCAATTTCGTAGACTTCGCGGGTGACGTTCAACTTGGTGACATTCGCCAGGAGCGGGTCAGCCATATATGAGCCGGCAGGTAAAGCATAGCCCTGGCAAGAGCAAGCTATGGAGCAGCAGTAAAGAGTTTCCGTAAGATGAACCATCTCCACCAGCTTGTCTCTGGTATGCGAAGCGCGGTCCGTTCCCTGGACTTGAGCCAGAGCATAAGTGGCGCCGATAAGGGCATCAGCCAGACCGGTCTTGCAGCCGCCGTAGTTCTGACGGTGGGCCGTAGCGAACCTCTCCACCAGCTCATAGGCAAACTCGTATTCGCCGCACATAAAGACGTGCTCCCAGGGGACGAAAACCTTGTCGAAGACAATCAGAGCCTCGCCGCCAACTATGCCGTAGTCTACATTTCCCTGATCAAGGAAGCAGTTACATTTGCGCGTGTCGTTGGTCTGCCGTCCGAAAATATGAATCACACCGGGAGCATCCACAGGCACATAGAAACAGACAGCATAGTCAGCATCTTCCGCCTTCATGGCCGCCGTGGGCATTACCAGGTGCCCGTGAGAATTGACTGCGCCTGTGATATGTGCTTTGGCACCACTGACCACGATGCCGTCCTTCTTCCTTTCCACCATGTGCACGTAGAGGTCAGGGTCTTTTTGCTGGCTCGGCGACAGTCGGCGGTCACCCTTTACATCGGTCATAGCACCTGAAATCATCAGGTCTTTGGCTTGTACTTCCTTGAGCAAACTTACCAAACGCTTGTGGTAGTCTGTTCCCATCTTCTGGTCTATGTCATAGGTAATCGAATAGACAGAATTAAGCCCGTCATGGCCAACACATCTCTGAAAGCAGCTACCAGTCTGCTGGCCGAGTGCACGCAGCATCTTGACCTTTTTCACCAGGTCATCATGGCTATGATGTATGTGGGTATAGCGATTTATTTTCTCTCCTG
>JBAVQV010000048.1:0-12970 GCA_049694415.1 Dehalococcoidia bacterium | reverse complement strand
TTGACACTCGGGCATAAAGTTGCTAAGCTTGGGTAAGCTTCGGAGGGATTAAATTGCCTGAGGATAAGAGCAAAGTAGATATGGAGAAAATCGTCTCGCTGTGTAAGCGGCGTGGCTTTATTTTCCCCAGCAGCGAAATCTATGGCGGGCTAGGTAGCAGCTGGGATTACGGGCCGCTGGGGACGGAACTAAAGCGAAATGTCAAAAATGCCTGGTGGCGAGCGGTGGTTCAAGAACGAGATGATATGGTTGGTTTGGATGCCAGCATAATTATGCATCCGCAGACATGGGTAGCTAGTGGCCATGTCGAGAGCTTTTCCGACCCGTTGGTAGAATGTAAGTCCTGTCACCTCAGACGGCGAGCTACCGATTTAATTGGAAATATATGTCCCGATTGTGGTGGTGCTCTGACAGAGCCGAAGCAGTTCAATTTGATGTTCAAGACCTTTATGGGCCCGGTGGAGGATGATGCCAGCGTCGTTTATCTGCGACCGGAAACAGCTCAGGGCATTTTTGTAAACTTCGATAATGTACTGGCTACTTCCAGGAAAAAGCTACCCTTTGGTATTGCACAAATAGGCAAGTCCTTCCGCAACGAAATCACGACCGGTAATTTTATTTTCAGGACCAGAGAGTTTGAGCAGATGGAGATTGAGTTCTTCGTTAAACCGGGCACCGATGAAGAGTGGTTCAATTATTGGGTGAAGGAGCGCTTTGATTGGTACTTAAAGCTTGGAATCAAACAGGATAATCTGCGTCTACGCCAGCATTGTGATGATGAACTGGCTCATTATGCGAAGGGATGCTACGATGTCGAATATCTTTTCCCCATGGGTTGGGCTGAGCTGGAAGGTGTTGCCAATAGAGGTAACTTCGACTTAGTGCAACATGCTAAATATAGCGGCAAAAATTTGAGTTATTTCGATGAGGATTCTGGTGAGCGCTGTGTGCCCTATGTTATTGAACCTTCGGCAGGAGTCGACCGCTCACTGCTAGCGTTTCTCATAGATGCTTATGATGAGGATTTAGCTGATGGGGAAACGAGAGTGGTTTTGCGTCTTCACCGTGAGCTGGCTCCAATCAAAGTGGCTGTTTTGCCGCTGAGCAGAAATGAAAAGCTAGCTCCGCTAGCCAGGGAGGTCTATGCTGAACTTCGTCGCCATTTTGTAACTCAATACGATGATGCCCAGAGCATAGGTCGGCGTTATCGACGTCAAGACGAAGTAGGTACTCCCTTCTGCGTTACTATTGATTTTAAGTCGCTGGAGGATAGCCAGATAACTATTCGAGAGCGCGATAGCTTGGCTCAAATTAGATTGCCGATAAAAGAGTTAATCAAAACTTTGCAAGCGAAGTTAAGCGGTGAAGCTTTTGACGCGCAGCCTTTGTGGGCAACCAGAACGTCTGATGCTTTGGAACAATGAAGATTCTTCATTTTGCTGACCTCCATCTGGGCATGGAGACTTATGGTGGTGTTGACCCGGCTACGGGATTATCGACGAGGTTGATTGATGTCCTGAAGGCTTTGGACGAGGTAGTGGAATATGCGGTGGACAATGGCGTCGACCTGGTTCTCTTTTGTGGAGATGCCTACAAGAATCGTGACCCTTCCCAGACTCAACAGCGAGAATTTGCTAAACGACTCAGACGACTATCAGAAAGTGGAATCCCGGTTTTTCTGTTGGTAGGCAATCATGATCTGCCCAACGCAATTGGCCGAGCTAACGCTGTGGAGATTTTCGATACATTATCTGTCAACCACATTCACGTTGGTAATCGACCGGATATTTATATTATACCGACCAAAAAGGGTAATGTTCAGATAGTGGCTTTGCCCTGGCTGAAGCGAAGCGCATTACTTAGTCGAGAAGAAGCGAAAAATCTCAGCATAGAGCAGGCAAATGACCAACTTCAGGAAATGATGACTCGCAGGCTGTTAGACCTTATTTCTGATCTTGACCCGGGCTTGCCGACATTGCTGGCTGCTCATGTGGCGGTATCGACAGCTAAACCCGGGTCGGAGAGGAGTATGGTGGTGGGGAGAGACCCTGTTTTGCTGTTGGGAAATGTCGCTCTGGCTGTTTTTGACTACGTGGCTTTGGGACATATTCACCGGCACCAGGTTTTACTTCAAAACCCACCCGTTGTTTATGCCGGTAGTCTGGAGCGTTTCGACTTCGGCGACGAAGATGAAGATAAAGGTTTCTACGTGGTTGATGTGGACATGGCAGGCAAGGAGAAGTGCGTAGAATATGAATTCCACAAAGTTAATGCCCGGCGCTTCGTGACTATTACGGTCGATGTTGGTATTGAAGATGCAGACCCAACGAGTACTGTTTTGACAGCTATTAGTCGGCAGCATGCCGCTATCGAAAATGCCGTAGTCAGAGTTCACATTTGCCTGCCCGCTGCTCTGGAAGCCTCTGTTCGGGAGGTAGAGATAAACAAAGCTCTCAAAGCGGCTTATTATGCTGTCGTTGCCAAAGAAGTAAGGCAGGAGGCACGCCTTAGGTTGGGTGAATTAACAAGCCAGAGATTGAGCCCTATTGAAGCTCTAAAGAAATACTTAGAGACTAAGAAAGTACGGGATGAGCGTCAGAAACTTTTACTTGAATACGGAGAAAAGTTGATATGGGAAGCGGAGCAAAGAACAGAAGAGAGTTTGGAGGTGGGAAAGTAGAATGAAAGTGCGGTTCGGCATAAGATCTAAGATTCTTATCTTTTTTTTGGCTTTGTCTTTTATCTCGTTGGGTGTTATAAGCTCGCTGGCATTTCGTACGATATATCAGATCAGCGCTCTGGTAAAACAGAATAGCACGAGTATGGGAGAAGAAGTCGCCCGTCAAAGCATCTCTGCTTTGGAAGACCTGGGCCGGACCCTAATACAGAGGCGTGCGTTATATACTGCCGATGAGATAGGACTTTTCATTCAGTATCATCCAAACTTAGGCATTTCGGAGCTGAAGGCGAATGCTGAACTACTCGGCATAGCGGTGCAGCGTGTTGGTCAAACCGGCTCTACATTTGTCTACGATAATACAGGCACAGTATATTTCGATGTAGACCCGAAACTGGTGGATGTTAACTTGCTTAAAGTGGGTGGTGAACCTGTTTCCTTTGCGTCCATTGTAGAGAGGAGTTTTAAGGGGGAAACGTCTGGCTTATATGACTGGAAAGATGAAAAAGGGAACGTAAGGACAAAGTATATGCATTGTATACCCGTTAAGGGCACGAATCTGGTAGTAGCTGCAGCTACCTACATCGACGAGTACTCGGCGCCAGCCGAAGAGCTAAAGTCCCATATAAACACAACGGTCAAGGCGACTAGTGACTATATAAATGAGCAGGTTCAGAAAACGCAGTGGATTTTCACTGGCGTTTTCGGAGGTATGATTCTTCTGGCTACTGCAGTGATATTTTTATTATCGGGGGCGATTACTCGACCAATATTAGCGCTGACCAAGGGCGCCGAAGTCATAGCCAAGGGCGAGCTCGACTATAACATTAAGGCCGAGACCGGAGATGAAATCCAGCTGTTAGCTGAACAATTCAACGATATGGCTAAGGCACTCAAAGAATCTTACACCGGTCTGGAGCAGAAGGTTGCTGAGAGGACCAAGCAGGAGCGTCAGAGAGCAGAGCAACTGCGTACCGTCAACGAAGTTAGTCGCAAGATTAGCTCTATTGTAAAACTCGATGAGCTTCTGCCGTATGTGAGCAACTTACTTCGTGAGACCTTTCACTACTATAATGTCAACATATATTTATTCGAACCTTCCTCCGGTACACTGGCGCTTAAGGCGCTGTGTCTGAGCGGTCAGAAAAGTGTTATACCTGTTGGGGTACCTCTGGAGGTGGATGAAGAGAGCATAGTTGGCTGGGTAGCTCAGACAGGGGAACCTATTTTAGCCAATGATGTAAGTGAGGATCCGAGGTATCGTGCTGTCGAGGCGCTAAGAGACACCAAATCTGAGCTTGCTGTACCTGTGAAGATGGGGAACAATGTTATTGGAGTTCTAGATATTGAGAGCACCGACGTCGATGCCTTTGGTGAGGCTGATTTATATACTGCTCAAACACTGGCTGATCAGTTGGCGGTGGCTATTGACAATGCACGTTTGTATGATGAGACTCGTCAAATGGCGGTAATGGAAGAACGTAACCGGATGGCTAGGGAGATTCACGACACGCTGGCTCAAGGGTTCAGCGGGATTATTTTGCAACTCGAGGCAGGAGAACAAGCGTTGGGCAGTGATTTGCCGGCGTTACAGCGCCATTTGAACCAGGCTCGAAATCTGGCTAGAAAAAGCCTTGCCGAGGCTAGGCGCTCGGTATGGAACTTACGTCCTCAGGCTCTGGAGCAGCAGCCATTGGCTGATGCGATTAAACAAGAAGTAGACAGATTCAGCCAAAGCACAGGTGTAAATGTGAAATTCAATATTTTGGGTGACAGGCGAGACTTGCCACCTGAGCTGGAAGCAGGCATTCTTCGCATTTTTCAGGAATCCATGGCTAATGTCAGAAAGCATGCCAAAGCTACTGAAGTCGAGGTAAATCTGACTTTTAATGAATCAGCTGCGGAACTGGCCGTTCGAGACAATGGCGTTGGCTTCAAACCGAAAGTATCGGGTGATGGAAATAAGGGAAAGAAGAAACGGGATACCTTCGGTTTAATAAGTATGCGGGAACGAGCTCGAGGCTTAGGAGGTACGTTTGAAGTGCAAAGCCAGAGCGGTAAAGGAACGCTGGTGAAGATAGTTATTCCTATCGGCAAGGAGGTTTCGTAGTGGAAGCTATAAAGATTTTGATTGCTGATGACCATCCGGTAGTAAGAGAAGGATTGATTGCTATGCTGAGCCGGGAGGTTGACTTTAAAGTCGTTGGTGAAGCTAAGGACGGAGTAGAAGCAGTGAATAAGGCCAGGGAATTGAGCCCGGATGTAGTGCTTATGGACCTACGAATGCCGGAGATGGACGGCGTCGAAGCTATGCGGCAGATTCGCTCAGCAATGCCCGACATCAAATTTATAATCTTGACTACCTACAGCGATGACGATTATATATTTAGCGGTATAGAGGCTGGTGCCCGGGCCTATCTCCTTAAGGATGCCCCGAGAGAGGATTTGTTTAAAGCAATAAGGTCTGTTTATCGAGGTGAGTCGCTTATCCAGCCGGTTGTAGCATCAAAGCTGCTCGACCGGTTCTCCCAATTATCTCGTCGGACGCCGTCAGGTGATGAGCTTTCTGAGCGGGAGTTGGAAGTATTGTGCCTTATGGCCAAAGGTGCGGCAAATAAAGAGATTAGCGCGGAGCTTAATATTGCCCAGAGTACGGTAAAAACGCATATTGCAAATATTTTTCAAAAACTGGGAGTGAATGATCGTACCGAAGCCGTAACGCAAGCTTTAAAGAAGAGTATAATCCGTCTTTAGAGTCATACTAAAGTACTACTCGATATCAGAGAAAAGGTTGAGATTGTAAGTCCGCCTTTTTGCCCAGTTGAAACCAGCCACTCTCCCGATTGTATAATAGAATTGAGACGGTAAACTTATAACTAAAGATACGAGAGACACGGCTGGATACAGGAGAAAGAATGGAAAAGATTAGGGTACTGATAGTCGATGATAATGAAGTAGTAAGAGAGGGGCTGAAGAGCATACTTGAGCCCCAGGCTGATATAGGTGTGATTGGTGAGGCTGTGGATGGCCTGGATGCGGTGGCCAAAGCGGAAAAACTAAATCCAGACGTCATTTTGATGGACGCACACATGCCAGGTATGGATGGCACAGAGGCAACCCGTCGCATAAAGCGAAGCCTACCTGACGTCAAAATTCTGTTTTTGACGGTCTACGGTGATTACGTGGGGGCTGCGCTTGAGGCTGGTGCCAGTTGGTATCTGACCAAAGATTGCCGGCGTCAGGATTTGATGGAGGCCATCAGAGTCCTGGCGAGAAGCACCCGAGCCAGGGCAGAAAAAGCCAGCTGAGTCTGGTTTTACCCCTTAAAGCTACCCAAATCAAGACTATTTCAAACGGGCTAACACTGCGTCGTAGTCGTCAACTATGTTTCGAATTATCTCAGCGACGCTTTTTATTTCCTTTATCATGCCGGCTATGGAACCACAATAAGCTTCGCCATTGGCAAGGTCACCTTCAAACTGTCCTGTCCGTGACCGGCTGCTGCCAATAAAAGCTAGAAGCTCTTCAGCTGAAGCTCCGGTCGCTTCCATATCTAATAGCTTAGCGGCTATTTCATTCTTTAGTATTCGGGTTGGTCCAAGTTTCCTGCCAGTAATCGCTGTATCAGTATCGCTAGCCTTCACTATAGCATCTTTGAAATTTTGGTGGGCGCCACACTCGCGAGTGGCGACAAAGCGAGTACCCATCTGAACACCTTCGGCGCCTAATGCTAGCGCGGCAACCACCCCCCTGGCATCAGCGATGCCTCCAGCAGCCACTACCGGAATTGTCACTGCGTCCACTACCTGTGGCACCAGAGTCAAGGTGGTCAGTTCATCCAAACCGTTGTGACCGCCAGCCTCATAGCCTTCAGCAATAACTGCGTCCACGCCTCGTTTTTCCGCACTTTGGGCATGTCTCACAGCCGCTACCAGATGGAGGACTTTTGTCCCGGCTTCTTTGAAGCGGCTGGTGTATAGGGCTGGATTGCCAGCAGCTGTTACCACGACTTTGACTTTAGCCTTAATGACGGCTTCGACGAGCGCCTCAATCTGGGGATTATTTAATATAGGTAAATTGACACCCAAGGGTTTAGAAGTCAGACCTTTCGCTATTTCTATCTGCTTCTTTAGATTTTCTACTTGGTCGCCATTACGGCTCATACCTGCGTTGGGACTGATTAAGCCTAAACCACCGGCATTGGAAACTGCTGCAGCTAATTCAGCACTGGCAATCCATACCATCCCGCCCTGAATTATTGGGTAATCAATACCGAGTAAGTCACAAAGTCTTGTGTGTTTCATTGCCTAGACCTCCGTTATTAAAGATTTAGCCTGAGTTTACTACTATAATTTGAGACCCATGAAATGGCTGCGGATTTTCATGAGGTGTTAATTAACTTGAATTCTATTACATCTACTAGGCCCATGTCAGTTAATCTAAGTTCAGGTATTACAGGTAAAGCTATGAAAGAAAGAAGCGCAAACACGGCCGGTGGGACATTTCCAAGCGCAGACGCGGTTTTTTCCACATTATTGAATTTTCTCACAACAGCTTCCAAGGGCTCCGGTGAAAGTAGACCGGCGATAGGCAGAGGTAAAGCTGCCGCTATTTTACTATCTATGCACACCACTAACCCACCTTTTAGTCTTTCTATCACTTTTATTGATGTGAAAATGTCAAGGTCGTTCGTGCCGACTGCTACTATATTGTGAGAGTCGTGGGCGATAGAAGAGGCTAGCGCACCTCGTTTTAAGCCGAAGCCTTTAACCAGACCCAAACCAATACGGCCACTTGCCTTGTGCCTCTCGACAACCACCAGCTTCAATATGTCTTGATCCAGGTCCGGTACCACTACGCCATCTTCGGTTTTCACTCTCTCGATTCTTTTCTTTGTCAATATCTGGCCGGGGATGATTTCGATAACCGGAAGGCTTCTCCCGCTGATGGTTAATTTCAGTGCTTCTATATCGAAAGGTTTGATGCGGACAGTATCGCTTAGCTCGACACCCAAGGTTTTTGACACAGGTCCAAGGTATTTGCCCTTTTTAGCTACCAGGCGGCCTTTATAGAAGACCATATCTGCATTCAGTTGTGGGAGGTCGGTAAAGGTTACCAGGTTGGCTACGTAGCCGGGAGCGATGCCTCCCCTGTCATACAGTCTAAAATATTCAGCGGTATTTATAGTTGCCATTTGTATGGCTCGTATCGGTTCGAGGCCCTCTTGAATTGCTTTTCTGACAACAGCATCTATGTCCCCTTCCCGAAGCAAATCGGAGCAATTACAGTCGTCGACGACGAAAAAACACCGCTTATAAGTCTTGTCGTTGACCAGGGGTAAAAGGGCTTCCAAATTTTTTTCGGAAGAGCCCTCTCGTATCATCAGGTGCATCCCACGCCTTAGCTTTTCTCTGCCTTCTTCTGTAGAAGTTGATTCGTGGTCTGAGTAGATGCCGGCGGCTATGTAGGCATTCAAATGTTTATTGGTGACGTGGGGTGCATGACCATCAACGACTTTACCCTGGGCAGCGGTTATCTTTTTTAGAACCTCTCTGTCACCGTTGATAACGCCTGGGAAATTCATCATTTCGCCCAGTCCTATCACATTTTGCAATTTTAAAGCCTTTTTAATTTCTTTAGCAGTGATTTCGGCGCCGCTGGTTTCCATATGTGTTGCCGGTACACATGACGGTGCCATAAAGAATATGTCCATAGGCAGCTTCTTTGTCCAATCCATTACAAATTTAATACCGTCGAAGCCAGCCACGTTGGTTATTTCGTGCAGGTCCGTGACTACCGTAGAAGTCCCTCTAGGAACTACAGCGTGCGCATAATGGGCAGGATGTAGCATTGAGCTTTCTATATGAGTGTGGCCGTCAATTAACCCCGGAGATAGATAACCGCCATTAATATCAATCGTCTCCTTCGCCTTAACATAGTTACCGATTCCGGCAATTCTGTCGCCGTAAATTGCCACATTCCCCTCTTCTATTATGCCGACGAAAGTGTTTATTATTTTGGCATTCTTAAGCAGCAAGTCCGCTGGAGCATCTCCGCGGGCAACTGAAATCAGTTTAGCTAAACTCATATTCATTCTTTCCACAAATCAGTCTATGAAACATAAAATTGTGGGGACAGACCTTCAGGTCTGTCCGCTTATTTCCCCTCTCTCCTGATGGCAGAGGGAGAAGGTGAGAGTGAGCTGTTAATCTATGAAACATATGTCCCGCAGGTGACGAAATTTCTCATTCCAATCGATGCCGTAGCCTACGACAAACTTATCAGGCACAGTGAAACCGAGGTAATCAATTGTCACCGGAACTTTATGTTGTGACGGCTTATCAACCAGTACGCAGAGCTTCAAAGAGGCAGGTTTTTTCTTCCGCAAGTTGTCCATTAGAAAAGAAACGGTCAGCCCGGTATCAACTATGTCTTCGACTATCAACACATCTCTGCCTTTTATTGGAGTCTTTAATCCCTGGACCACTTTCACCTTGCCCGAAGTCTTGGTGCCTGCCCCGTAGCTGGAAAGCTTAATGAAGTCGACCTCTACCGGCAGGCCAAGCTCACGAACCAGGTCAGCCATAAAAACGAAGGAACCTTTAAGGATGCCGAGAAGCAGTGGTTGCTTGGCACGGTAATCTCGTCTGATTCTGGCGGCGAGCTTGGCAACAGCCTGATTAATTTTTTCTTGGGTGATTAATGGCTTGGGCTGCCGAGACACGGGGTGATTATACCTACAACTTTCCCCATTGTCTACAGGTGAAGCAGCAAGATAATAGATTTTTGAAACGCGTTATTGAAAAGAAAGTGTGCCAAGGTTACCATCGTATGAGTGGCTGAAGTAAATAGTTTTAGATGGGAGCATCGGTTCCAATTATGTGTGTAGTCGGTACTCGATTAGGACCAATCATGCCATTTAATTAAGGGCAGTTAACGCTTAACGATTAGTTTTTTGACCGCTTGCTGAAGGCCTTCGATGGTCAGCTCAAACATGGGGAAGATTTTTCTAACCATCGCAACGGTAGGTTCATTCCAGTAAGTTGTTGATTCGGGGTTTAGCCAGACGCAGTGGCTGAAATGGTCAGCGATTTGCTTAAGGCGGAATATTCCGGGTTTATGATTTCGTTCATAATAGTAGATGGCACCATAAACGCTGTGTAGCTCCGATGGTGCCATCCAGGCATCTCCCACCAATATCAGCTTATAATCCGGCTCTGTACTCAGCAGTAAGTGGTCAATAGTTATTGTGTCCCGGCGCTCGATGTCTTTATAAACATAGTCGTAGATGCAGTTATGGAAATAATAATATTGAAAATCCTTGAAGTGACTACTTTGATGTGCTGCCGAGAAGAGCAGGCTGCAAAGGTGAGCGAAGGGGTCCATGGAGCCTCCGACGTCCATGAGAAGAAGCAGCTTTACCTTGTTCTTTCTGCTTCTTCTCCAGATTAGCTCTATATCACCAGCATTCTTGGCGGTGGCATCGATAGTCTTATCCAAATCTAGCTCGTCCTCTAGTCCGGTCCGATTGAATTGTCGCAGCCCTTTTAGGGCGACTTCGATTTGGCGGATATCTAGCGTGACATCGTGGCGGTAGTTGCGGAATTGCCTTTGCTCGGCGATTTGAATGGCACTTCTGCCACCACCACCGCCACCGATTCTGAAGCCTGACGGATGCTGTCCCGAATGTCCGAAGGGCGAGGTGCCCCCTCGGCCAATCCAGTAGGCGCCTCCGTTATGTTGCTCTGTTTGTTCGCGAAGCCTTTTCTCAAGCTCCTCAAGTAGCTCATCCAAATCCATATTATCCAGCAATGCCCTTTCCTCTTCCGTCAGGAAAAGCCTGTTGAAGGGGTCTTTAAGCCAATTTAGAATTTCCTCGGCGATCTGTGGCGGGCCTTTGGAGCCTTTGAAGTACTCCTGGAAGGCAATATCATAGTGGTCAAAGTAAGCCTCGCTTTTGACCAGTATAGCTCGGGCGAGATAGTAGAAATCGTTCAGACTGGAAATGTAACCTCTGGATAGGGCTTCCATGAGGGTCATCCACTCCGTGATGGAAACTGGTACCTTTCTTTCTTTCAGTATGTAGAAAAAGCTAGTAAACATGCAGGTGCCAGTCTGTTAGCGAACAGAATCGTAGTTGTCTGGGGTCTTTGCGGTTTGTTTTTTCTTCATAAAGGTACTTACAAAGTAGGCATAATCTGTTTCTTTCTTCAGCAGAGTGCCGGCAAAGGGAATCTCGGTGGGTATTACCTCATCCGGCGTGCTGCTGGCCATAAGAACGCGAATCCAATCTATGAGTTCGCTTGTCGAAGGTTTCTTACGAAAATCATCAATTTTTCGCAGTGAATAGAATGTCGCCAAAGCCTGGCGAAGCAAATTATCCCTGATTTTAGGGAAATGTACTCGTACGATTTCTTCCATTAGATTAGGGTCCGGGAATTCAATGTAGTGGAATATACAGCGTCTGAGAAAGGCATCGGGGAGTTCCTTCTCAGCGTTACTGGTTATGACTACTATAGGTCTATGTGCTGCCACAATTGTCTCACCCGTTTCCGGGATATAGAAGCTCATCTCGTCCAGCTCGTTGAGGAGGTCGTTGGGAAATTCGAGATCGGCTTTATCTACCTCGTCAATGAGGAGCACAAGCTCTTCCTTTGAGGCAAAGGCCTCTCCCAATTTTCCCAGCTTTATGTATTGACTAATATCGGAGATATTTTTATCACCAAAGCGGCTATCGTTTAGCCGTTGGACAGTGTCATAAACATATAGACCTTCCTGGGCTTTGGTAGTTGATTTTATGTTCCAGACGATTAACTTCTTGCCCAGACCTTTGGCGACGCTATGGGACAGAAGTGTTTTTCCTGTTCCAGGTTCGCCTCTAACTAATAAAGGCCTCTTTAAGGCAATGGCTACGTTAACCGCATTTCTTAGAGCTTCAGAGGTAACGTAATCTTGCGAGCCTTTAAATTTATCGAATCCACTATTATCCATTATATTCAGTTCGCCTCCGTTAAAGCTAATCCGGCATCGCTAATTGTAGTTGATATTAGAAGCTAAAGCAATTTGGCTGGTGGGTGTTGTCAGAAAATATTTTAAAATTTTTGTGTAGAACTGTTTAAGACCCCTTGACAAGAAACAAAATTGGTGGTAAACTGTGTGTTTACTGCATTGAAATGCCGTGTCGACTTCTTAGTAATTCTTTTCCCCATTACTACTCTTAATTACAATCTAACGCTTGGTTAAAGAACCGCTGTTGAGACATTTGTCTTAATTTTCTGATGGGAGAGTTATGTCTATTACACTAGCGTCTGAAAAACGGAACGTTTCTTCGGAAGAGAGAGTGTCCTTCGCCAAACTACCCACGGTCTTGGAGATTCCCAATCTAATTAAGGTCCAGCTTGATTCCTTTCGTTGGTTTCAGGAAGAGGGGTTGAAGGAGCTTTTCGAAGAAGTTTCCCCCATCCATGACTTCACCGGTACACGGATAGAGTTGCATTTCGTTGGCTACGAATTTCGCGAACCCCCGTACACAATTGACCAATGTCGTCAGCGTGATATGACATATGCAGCTCCTCTCTATGTTAGAGCCAGGTTGATAGTTAAAGAACCCAGGGGGGAGATTCCGGAGCAGGAAATATTTTTCGGTGATTTTCCACTTATGACTGATAAAGGCACCTTTATCATCAGCGGTGCAGAAAGGGTAGTAGTTAATCAACTGCTTCGTTCCCCGGGTATTTATTTTAGACTGCAAGAGGACACGGCTAGTGGTCGCGAGTTATGCGCTGCAAAGTTGATACCCGAACACGGTGCCTGGCTGGAGTTTGAGACATCCAGCAGGGATGTGATATTTGTCAAAGTAGATGGCAAGAGGAAGATTCCTGTGGCAATTTTGCTACGTGCTATCGGCTATGATGATGATAATGAACTGCTTGGTTATTTTCAGGATGTGGAAACATCATCGGAGCATAGCTTTATACAAACTACAATAGAGAGAGAGCCTTCCGTCAAGACCAGGCAAGAGGCTCTGGTTGATATCTATAAACGACTACGCCCCGGTGAACCTCCTACTGTCGACAATGCGCAGAATCTCCTGAATAACCTTTTCTTTAATCCCAGACGCTATGACCTGGGAAGGGTTGGACGGTATAAGCTCAACCACAGGCTAGGTCTTAGTATCGATGAAAGCCGCCGCTGTTTAACCAAAGAAGATTTTATAGAAATAGTGAGACGCATTATCAAGATAAACAATGGAAGGGAAGAGCCGGACGATATCGACCACTTACGTAATCGGCG
>JBAVQV010000047.1:0-4842 GCA_049694415.1 Dehalococcoidia bacterium | reverse complement strand
AGGCCTCATGACTATCGAGAGATAACAAAGCAGGAGGCTAAGGACATCTTAAAGCAGTGCCACCAGAATGGCCTCATACATACCATCGTCAAATGGCAGCATGACTTCTATGCGATATGTAACTGCTGCTCCTGCTGCTGTGTGCCGTTGAGGCTTCTTAAAAAATACGGCATAGGTAATGCACTGGTCAGAGAAAACAACATTGTTGAGAAGTTAAAGGAACGTCAATTTTCTCAGCCTTGAATAAGAAATCCTGATGCTCGTGTGCTTCTATAGGTGATATCAAAGAACACAAACCGCTATATTGTTCAAAGTGGTGGCAAACCGGCAGCGCCCATTTCTCTTGCTCTCAATAGTATAATGAGCTAGTCGTGGTATTCTGTTGTTGGGAGAGAAGGGGTAAATCAGCAATTAGGAAATTACAGGAAGGAGGTGTAGCTTGACTTGGCAAGAACTTCTGGGATTTGGAGGCGGGTTATTAATAACTCTGGGGATCATTCCACAGGTGTGGCGTCTGTTTACGCTCAAGAGTGCGCGCGAGATAAGTCTGTCTTTCACGTTGCTCTTTCTGCTGGGCGCTGCTTGCTGGTTGGCCTATGGCGTTTCATTGAACTTGCTGCCAGTGATCCTGTGGAATGCAATATCATTGGCTCTTATGTGCATAATGCTATATGCAAAGGTGAAGTATGGGAGATAATTGAGGCGGACCATTTCCATAATGAGACTAATCTATAACCAGAAATAAACCCTCAAATTCTCAACAATATACTCAGGCACTTCACATATGTTAGAGATTTCTTTATTAGATTTACTCTGTTTAAGCAATTCTTTCAATAAATGTTCTATGCTTGTTTTATGCTTCTGTTCAATATGATCTAGGATAGCTTTTTTCTCTAATTTATCATTACCTGGTGGTATTTCCCAATGCTCGTTCTTATACTTCCATAGTAATAATCCTTCTAAATACTTTGCATCCTTTTCACTCTCAGTAGTGATGTAATGGAACTCAAGAGGATTGGAATGGGAAAATAGCCATTTATCTGCCTTATCTAGATCGGTATAATTCCCGAATAATTTTAATGTAAGCCTGTTCTTAAGACTATCAGCTGCAGAGCCTATATAAACTAAGTCAGAGCTACCTCGCTTCTGTGCAATTAGGCTAACGATGCTCTGAAAGCTTCTCATCTTTCTGGACAATGATTTGCCCATGCTCATCTTTGACAGTTTCCTTATATACGTCTTGCTCCCGGTCCACAACTTGTTCAATACTGACAGGTTTGCCGTCTTTTCCAACCTTCTCGCCGGTTACAATCTCTTGGTCAAATCTATGTTTGTGTTTTATAGATGCAGCCCCTTTTTTGCGAAGCTTTAGGAGTTCGTGGGATTTGATTTCTTCAGTAAGAGTGATACTTCGGTTACGTGAACCACACTTTGGGCATGCCTTGGTATGATCCTCATTCTCAAAATCAAATCCGCAATCTGAACATAAAACGGACATAGCTCGCTCCTGCTTCAGACACTAGCCTACGCTTACATCTCACTCTTATTGTAGATGTTCTTCAACTCGTTAAACAACATGGACGATTGTTACCTCAGCAAAGCAAAGCTTATGTTACGGCAAGGTATGCCCGGGCTTAGTTGTCCGAGCCTTACGTTGTAAAGTGGGTGACTTGTCGTCGGGCTAGTAGTCCATGATCGGCTTGATTTCAGCTACCTTTCTGATTGCTTCGCAAAGACATAGGAAAAAGGTATGGCAATTATATCGCCTATTATGAAGGTTGCAAATATTATGACAAACCCTATCGCGTATATCGGGAACTTTCCAACAACCAAGAGAGGTGCAACAACACCTATAAACCATACCGACTTATAGAAAAGTTGCAGCAAAAGAACAGGCACAAACTTGAGAGGATCTCGCAGGCCCAATATGGACAAAATCGCGAATGCCACATAGACGCTACCAACAATCCCAAAAGCTATGGGCTCTGCAACCGGCCATCTGTATATAGATTTAATTAATTCAGGGACAATTGCCCTGGAGCGTGAAAGCGACTAGCACCTTTCGAATGAAGTGAGCAAGTATGACATTGTTTCTTGCCAGTTGTCCGCTGTGTTATTTACCCAGCTCGGCTGAGCTTGGTTGCTTTAACTTATCACGAAGTTCAGTAGACCAGGGAATAAAGTAGGTGTCATACATTTCTACCCAAAGTCTTTGTTTGTCTTTGCTCTCAGGGTTCTCCCACCAGGCTTTAGTAAACTTCTGCTTAAGCTGTTCGTCACCTATAGTCTCCAGAGTATTTTCAATCTTTGACCAGCTGATCGCCGCCCGAGAGTTTAACTCAAGCTGCTCAATCGTGCCGGCCTGCCGCAAACTCCAATCTCTTTGATTCTCGAATAGCAAGAGCATCAGCTGCACTTTTGGTTCGAAGGACTGCAATTCTCTCAGTTCTCCGGGTGCTTGTGTTGCTTCCTTCGCAGCCGCCAGTTCTTTTTGCGTTTCCTCTAGTTCTTGTTTTGCCTGGTTTAATTGGGATGTTACCTGAGACAACTCGTTCGCCACACGGTCATATTCTTCCTTTGACACTCCCTGGGTACAGCCTATCAGGAGTGTTAAACAAGCGATAGTCGTTGCAGTTCGAAGAATTTTTCCTATCATTGTCCACCTCCAGTAAGTGTTTTTTAGTTTCCGCTTCGGCGAGAATAAAATGATTATTCCAAGCATCGCCTCCTTTATCTCTGACGCCTTAACCGTTATCCGTTAAAGACTATCACCCCCTTCAGCTACTTTAGTTCACTCTCAAGGCTGATTTTACACCTCCATTCTGTGGGGGTATCGTTCAGAAACAAAAACCGACCACCTATATGGTCGGTTTCACTATTGCCTCCTCACCAGCCAAGTGCCCAGATTACAGCTGGTGCCTCATCAGCCCCCTAAGACTATCCATTTTCAGCTACAAGAGTCATCCAAAAATGCGAGCGCAACCACCTCCCAATTCAGTCAACGTTGCTCGTGAATTGACTTCGTCCCTGAACGATTCAGTCTAGTTCAGATTCACAGTAATTGTCAATACCTCGGACTGCTATGTTGAGCCCTCATCGATAAGGAATGTGATCAAGAACTTCAGAGAGGACACTTAAACTAGCCAAATGACACAAAACGCCCTTTTGTTCAGGCTTTGTCTTCTGGCTATGGTAATTACCAAACATTTGGGTGAAGCCGCGCTGCCACAACGGGTGAAGGTAGTTCGACAGAATCAGCCCGACTTCGGAATTTGCTTGGCCATAGACACTCTTGCCATGCATAATTCAATCAAAGAATTGGACCTACTGCAAGCCAGGTTAGCCGAACCTGGAGATGATTGCCGCCACATGCTTAATTCCGGCGATGAAGTCGCTGATCCTGATATGTTCATTGGGCGCGTGCATCCTGCTGCCGAGATAAGATACTCCGACCCCGGCCACAGGGATGCCCAGGTCGGTGAAACAATAGATGGGCCCGCTTGCAGGCATCCATGGGATAACCCCGGGCTCCATTCCGTAGACGTCGCGAGCGCTGTCCCTTACCACTTCTACAAAGGGAGCTGCCAAAGGCGTGTGCGCCGGATCCCACAATAGAATGGGCTCGACGATGGCCACATCGTTGAAGCCGTGTCTATCTAGGTGGCGCCTCACCTTCTCCAGGATGTCCAAAGCTCGCTGGTCGGGGAGCAAGCGAAAGTCTATCCTTGCCCGGGCCACATGGGGGACAATCGTCTTGAGTCCTGTCCCGGAGTAACCAGATTCCAGGCTGTCTATATTGCAGGTGGGCGCAAAAATGTCGCGGGCTGCTCGCTCGGATCCGGAAAGGCCCTTAAGGAAACTAGATAGCCCCAGCTCTCTCATTTCCGCCTCGTCCCGAGCACGCACAGCCTCAGGGGACGGAACTACGGTCATCATTGCGTTTAGTTCTTCCGGGCTCCGGCCTTTCATATCATCGGAGAATCCTTCGACAAGGATGTTTTCATCCTGATCCTTAAGGGAAGATAGCGCCCAAAGGAGCCTCCAGGCGGGATTGGGCACGGAGGTGGCCTGCATTGAGTGGACATCTGAGGCCGCCCCTTTTGCCTCTAGTGTCAGGTAGACCATCCCCTTGCATCCAAGGATGATAATGGGCCGGCCACTCCAGGCAACGGCTCCTGTCTCCCAAATGCAGGCGTCAGCCTTTAGCAAGTCTTGGTGCTCTATTACAAATCGGGCGATGCTGGGGGAGACTATCTCTTCTTCCCCTTCTACCAGGAATTTGACGGTTACTGGTAGCTTGCCTCGCATCTTCCTAAGAGCCTTGACCGCTTCCAGTCGGGCTACCAAATCCCCCTTGTTGTCGGCGACTCCTCGGGCGTAGAACTTCCCTTCTTCTATCCTCGGCTCGAAGGGAGGGAAGGTCCATTTCTCCAATGGCTCCGGAGGCTGAACATCATAATGGTTGTAGAAAAGGATGGTTTTGGCCGACTGACCGGCAATCTCACCGTAGACGAAGGGATAGCGGCTATCCGGGCCGCTGAGGATCTCAGCCGCTATGCCGTGTTCTTGGAGCATAGCCGCCACTAGCTGGGCGCAGTCGGCCATGCCCACATCTTGGGCACTTATGGAAGGCTGGCGGCAGAGCCGTACTAACTCATTAAGTGCGACCTGGGCATTAGCCTCTATGTAATCGAAGACCTTTTTCATCGTCACTCCTTCTTGACTATCGCAGTTAAAACACAGATCATGAGGAAGATTGAAATATCATAGAAGTTGTCACAATCTATTTCAAGTTTCTGAATATTATCTTACCTTAATGAGCTTGTACCAACCACACAAAAC
>JBAVQV010000046.1:0-6929 GCA_049694415.1 Dehalococcoidia bacterium | reverse complement strand
TTAATTACATTGTTGAGGTAATCAGTGGTAGGTTTCCCCGGCCGTACACCCGGTATGAAGCCTCCCTGACGTTGCAAAGTCCTCGCCAGGTCCATCTGCTCAAATATAACCATGGTATAGAAGAAGGTAAAAGCTACCACCATTAAGAAATAAACAACCCAGTAAAACAAACCCACAGGTAGAGGCGTACTGGGGCTGAACCACGTCATAATAGTGTTGGCAAAATTGGGAGGTTGTCCCGCGGGGCTGGCGAAATAACTAGCTATCGTTCCCGGGAAAATCATCAGCGACAGGGCAAAGATAAGGGGTATCATTCCGGCAGTATTCACCCGAAGGGGAATATGAGTAGCTCCTGACTGGCGATACATGCGAGCTCCACGGAACTGTGTTCTCGCATATTGGACTGGAATGCGGCGATGACCCTCTGAAAATATAACGATAAACGCCACTGTGGCCAAAGCAACGATACCAAAGACGACCAGACCTACTATGTTCTGTTTGGCTATAAGACCTCGACCCACCATCTCCGGCAAACCGGCTACAATTCCGCCAAAGATTATGATGGACACACCGTTTCCAATGCCTCGCTCTGTGATTAGCTCACCAAGCCAGACGAGAAAGACAGTCCCAGCTGTCATTGACAGTATTATAGCTACAGTAGGCAAGGCTGCAGCTTGAGCAACCGCTCCCTGGCTGCGCATGAGCGCCAATTGAGCATACCCTTGAAGAGCTGCCAGAGGTACGGTCAACCAATGGGTGAATTGATTAACCCTATTCCTGCCGGCTTCCCCTTCTTGAGATAAATTCCGAAGGGCTGGAATTACCGGAACCAGTAACTGCATAACGATTGAAGCAGTAATGTAGGGATAAACTCCCATAGCCGCCACGCTGAAGTTTCTCATGGCGCCGCCGCTAAACAGGTCAAGCATACCCAGCAGCTGATTCCGCTCAAAAAGCTGCTGCAGGGCAGCAAGGTCAACACCGGGCAGCGGAACGTGAGCTATGAAGCGAAAAACTACCAGCATGCCTATGGTGAAAAGTAGACGCCGTCTCAGGTCCGGAAGGGAAAAAGCATCGAACAATGCTTGAATAAGACGGGGTCTTGAGCTCACTTGCTGCATTTAAATTGCCTCCACTTTACCACCGGCAGCCACAATCTTCTTTTCAGCAGCGGCAGAGAATTTGTTGGCCTTTACTACCAGCGGGCGGTCAATATCACCGTCGCCGAGAATCTTAACCGGATACTTGAAAGACTTGATGAGCCCAATATCAAGTAACTCTTTTGGAGTAACCTCAGCGTTATGAGAAAAGGCCTTAAGCTCTCCCACATTAACTATGCTATACTCGGTTTTAAAAATATTAACGAAGCCGCGTTTTCTGGGCAAACGTTTTATTAAGGCAAGCTGGCCGCCTTCAAAACCGAGGCGAACTCCACCTCCGGAACGAGATTTCTGCCCTTTACAGCCTCGTCCTGAATAACTGCCATGCCCGCTGCCATCGCCGCGCCCGACGCGTTTTCTCTTATGCGTGGCGCCTGCTGGAGGCTTTAAGTTACGCTGCTGCATTGCTTACCACTTCCACTTTAACTAAATGATTGACTTTAGCTATCATACCTCTAACCGAAGGCGAATCTTCCTGCTCCACCGTTTCATGAAGGCGATGAAAACCCAGAGCTTTTAAGGTTCGTTTCTGTTCCCCGGCAAATCCGATATCACTCTTTATCCATTTAATACGCAATTTAGCCACTCGACCTGGCCTCCTTAACCCCAAGCTCAGCTTTGCGTCTGGCTACCGCTGCCTCGG
Organism: Dehalococcoidia bacterium; assembly: GCA_049694415.1. Classification (GTDB taxonomy): domain Bacteria; phylum Chloroflexota; class Dehalococcoidia; order GIF9; family UBA5629; genus 9FT-COMBO-48-23. The sequence continues at coordinate 5,126 of JBAVQV010000046.1, read as the reverse complement.
GGTTTTCCAAACTAGCCAAAGCCAACACCGTCGCTCTAACAACGTTGACAGGATTAGAGCTACCTAGAGACTTACTAAGAATATCCTTTATACCCGCAGCTTCAAGCACCGAGCGAATACTGCCGCCGGCAATAACTCCGGTCCCGGGCGCTGCCGGCTTAAGCAATACCTTCGCTGCTCCTGACTTAGCCAGAACCTCGTGAGGTATGGTAGTCCCTGATATGGTTACTTTATAAAGCCCTTTTCGCGCTACGACGCCAGCCTTGCGAATTGCCTCCGGTACTTCCTTGGCCTTACCCAAGCCCACTCCGACATGCCCGTTGCCATCGCCGACAACCACTAGCGCCCTAAAACGAAGACGCTTACCACCCTTGACAACCTTGGTTATACGGTTAAGGGACACAAGCTTCTCGCTAAGTTCAAGCTCGGTAGCATCAACTCGGGTTTTTTCTTGAATTAACTTCTTAATTGCTTTCATCTGTAAACCTCAAAAATCTAGGCCAGCTTTTATGGCAGCTTCCGCCAGAGCTTTAATTCGTCCATGATACTTATAGCCACCTCTATCAAAAGCTAACTGTTTAATGCCTTTGTCTAGGGCACGCTGAGCCACGAGGGAGCCGACTTGTTCAGCGACTTCCGTTTTTTTCTTTGCCGTGATTTTGTCCTTTATGTCCGTGTCCAAACTGCTCGCCGAAACCAGTGTATTCCCGGTGGAATCGTCTATAACCTGAGCATGAATATTTTTCAAGCTGCGGAAAACGCAAAGCCTCGGTCTAGCGGTGGTGCCGATTACCTTGGCTCTAACCCGCGTGTGCCTTCGCTTTCGCGCTACCCTTGTATCTGTCTTAACCGCCAATGCTTATTATCCTTTCAGTGCTGCCTTGCCCGCCTTGCCGGGTTTCAGACGGAGTCTCTCGCCGGCGTACTTTATACCCTTGCCTTTATATGAGTCCGTAGGCCTTATAGCTCTAATTTGAGCCGCGGTCTCGCCCACAAGCTCCTTATCAATACCAATAATCCGAACACGGTTCGTCCCTTCCACCACAATCTCTACGCCAGCTGGTGGCGAAAAATCTACCGGATGGCTGAAACCTATTTGTAGCGATAGTTTATTACCCGCTTTCTGTGCCCGGTAGCCAACGCCACTTAACTCAAGAACCTTTTCATAGCCCTTAGTTACACCCTCAACCATGTTAGCCAAAAGACTCCGAGTTAAACCGTGTAAAGCGCGATGATTTCTATTATCGGTAGGTCGCGCCACTATCAAATTTCCATCCTTTAACGTAATAGAAATATCAGGGTGGAACAAGCGTACCAGCGTCCCCTTACTCCCCTCCACAGTCACTTCATTGCCCTTGATGTTGACTTTGACACCTTGAGGCACGGGTACAGGCATTAATCCTATTCGAGACATAAATTATTCTCCGAAAGCTGATTTACCAAACATAGCATAGCAATTCACCGCCGAGGTTTTTACGCCATGCCTCTTGACCTAACATAACACCTTTGGACGTTGACAAAATGGCGATGCCAAGCCCACCATAGACGCGGGGAATTTCCTGATGGCCAACATATAGCCTAAGGCCCGGCTTACTAGCTCTTTCCAAACCGGCAATTGCAGGGCGTCCGTTTATGTATTTTAGAGATATCTTGATTATCCGCTGCGGTTTGCCCTTTAGAACAGTATAATCGGTTACAAACCCCTCATCTTTAAGTATTTTGGCCACAGATAGCTTAATCCTGGAAGCCGGTACCAGCACGCTATCATGGTGTACCATGACTGCGTTTCGAATTCGAGTTAACATATCGGCTATCGGGTCAGTAACCATAATTTATGCCTCCAGCACTTTCAATCACCAGCTTGATTTTCTAACCCCCGGGATTTCACCTTTTAAAGCCAGCTGCCGAAAACAAATACGGCACAAACCGAATTTGCGCATATAGGCACGCGGCCTGCCGCACAATTTGCATCTGCTTCGGTGCTGCACTCGGTACTTAGGAGGGCGCTGTGATTTTAAAATCATAGATAACTTTGCCATCGTATGAGAACCTAACTCCTTCTAAAAGGCATGCCTAGAGACTCAAGCAAGCTCCTGCCTTCCTCATTGCTATTTGCAGTAGTGACGATGATTATTTCAAATCCTCGCAGCTTATCCACTTTATCATAGTCAATCTCAGGAAAAACTACCTGTTCCTTGATTCCCAAGGTGTAGTTGCCTTTGCCATCAAACGAATCTCGGGACACTCCTTGAAAATCCCTCATCCGCGCTAAAACAACACTGACAAGTTTATCGAAGAAGTCATACATCCGTTGGCCCCGCAGTATCACCATCATGCCGATAGGCATGCCGGCTCTGAGTTTAAAGGCAGCAATAGACTGCTTGGCCCGAGTGATTACCGGATGCTGTCCCGAAATAGCCGCCAAATCTTTTTCAGCGCTTTCCAAAGCCTTCGGGTTTTGTGTCGCTTCGCCTAAGCCGATATTTAGCACGATTTTGCTGAGTCTTGGCACCTGCATCACATTCTTATACACGAACTTACTCATTAGTTCGGGCACTACTTCTTTATTATACTTTTCCTTCAAGCGGGATACTGCCAAAATGCACCTTCCAATCAGTCGATTACTTCATCACAGGAGCGACAAATTCTCGCTTTTCTACCATCAGTGAGAAAACGGAAGCCCACCCTGGCTGGCTTATTACATTTGTTGCAAATCAATATGACGTTAGATACGTCTAGCGGTGCTTCTAACTCAATTATGCCAGCCTGCCTGGCTTGACCTTTAGCTCGGGAATGGCGCTTAATCATATTAGCGCCTTCCACTATAACCTTATCGTTCTTAGGCAAAGCCTTTCGTACTTTTCCCTTCTTTCCTCGGTCTTTGCCGGCGATAACGAGAACCGTATCATTTTTTCTAATCTTCATTTCACAGAACCTCAGGAGCCAAGGATATTATCTTCATAAAATTTTTATCTCGGAGCTCTCTGGCCACTGGACCAAAAATACGAGTCCCTCTGGGGTTGTTTTTATCATCCAGGATAACCGCGGCGTTGTCATCAAATCTGATATAAGAACCGTCGGTGCGATGATGCTGCTTGGCTATACGCACCACCACTGCCCTGACCACTTCGCCCTTTTTGACCAGACCACCAGGTATGGCTCGCTTCACTGTACCTACGATAACATCGCCAACAGTGGCATATCTCCTCCGCGTGCCACCAGGTACGTTGATACACATTATCTGCCGGGCTCCGGTATTATCAGCTACTTTTAGTCTGGTGTAAGGCTGAATCACTGCTTCTATACCTGACTGAATTTAGATTACCTCCGAAGGCTCCTTCTCAGCCACTTCCTTTCTGCCAATTATTTCTACCACCCGCCAACATTTGTCTTTAGATAAAGGACGGGTCTCAACAATCCTTACCACGTCACCAACTTTACAGGTATTAGCCTCATCATGGACCTTGAATTTGGAGGTATCCCTGACTACCTTCTTATAAAGAGGATGACGTCTTAAGCTTTCCACCAATACTACCACCGTCTTGTCCATCTTATCGCCTATTACGGTGCCGGTTCTCGTTTTTCGTTTCTCTCTCATAAGCTATCTTATGCCAAGCTCCCTCTCTTTTATTATTGTCTCCATTCTGGAGATTTTCTTCTTGACTTTGGGCAGCTCACGGTGATTAGCCAGCTGCCGAGTAGCTAAGCGAATTTGTAAATTAAAAAGCTCCTGGCGAGATTCACCTAAGCGCTTCAATAATTCTGCATCGGCTAAAGCACGAACTTCATCGATTTTCAACTTGTTACCTCTTCTTTAACCGTCTCTTTGGCTACAAACCTGGTAGCAATAGGCAGCTTATAAGAAGCTAAATGCAATGCTTCCCGAGCCATATTCTCTTTTATACCACCTATTTCATATAGCATTCTTCCTGGCCTGACCACGGCTACCCAGTGATCAGGAGCACCCTTGCCACTGCCCATCCGCGTCTCCGCCGGTTTCTTTGTCACTGGCTTATCCGGAAATATACGAATCCACATCTGACCACCGCGGCGTAGATAACGAACGATGACACGGCGAGCAGCTTCAATCTGCCTGGAGGTCAACCATGCCGCTTCCTGAGCCTGCAGCCCGAACTCACCAAAAACAATAGTGCTTCCGGCATGGGCCTTGCCTCTCATTTGCCCTCGATGAGTTTTACGATACTTCACTCGTTTCGGCTGTAGCACTTTCTCTCCTTACTTCAGGATAAATATGACCTTTGTAAACCCAGACCTTAACTCCGATATTACCCAGCGTAGTGCGAGCTTCGGCAAAACCATAGTCAATATCGGCGGTAAGTGTATGTAACGGTAACTGGCCCTGGAGGGTAGTTTCACGGCGAGCAATCTCGTTGCCGCCCAACCTTCCGGCACAGCTTATCTTCACTCCTTTAGCACCAGCTTGCATTGTCCTGAAAGCTGCTTGTTTCATGGCTCTCCTGAAAGCCATCCGACGTTCAAGCTGGTCAGCTACATTCTTGGCTACTAGACGAGCTTCAAGCTCAGGTTGCTCGACCTCTTTTATTGACAGCCGCACTCTCTTGCCACCGATTTCCTCTAAATATGACCTCAACTCTTCAGCACGCTGTCCTCCTCTGCCAATAACAATGCCAGGGCGTGAGGAATACAAAGTTACCAGAATTTCATTACCCTGGTGGTCAGTTTCCGTCCTGGCAATGCCGCCGTCAGCGCACCTCTCATTAACAGCTCGGCGCAACTTCAAATCTTCATGCAGAAACTCGGCGTAGTGCTTCACATCGTACCACTTAGCCTGCCAACCCCTAATGATACCGATTCTAAAACCGTAAGGGTGAACCTTATGTCCCACTTTGTTCTTCCTCCTCGGTAACAAAAACATTGATATGAGTACTACGCTTCAAAATAGGATTAACCCTGCCCCTGGCTTGTGCCCGGAATCTCTTGAAAGTATGTCCCTCATTGGCGAAGATATCGGTTATCCTAAGCCCCGTAGGTTCCATCTGGAAATTATTCTCCGCATTTGCTGCCGCCGATTTAATTGTCTTAGCCACAGCCTCGGCTGCCGGCGTCGGCGGCAAGAATCTAAGAAGAGTTAAAGCTTCATCAAC
>JBAVQV010000045.1:0-14136 GCA_049694415.1 Dehalococcoidia bacterium | reverse complement strand
GTTTTGTTCAGGTCGAAACAGATGGGCCCCGGCGTCAGCCAGACCTAGTCCTTCGATGGCAGGCTGCGGCGCATACCAGCCCCACCCCCCGGCGCTTTTCAGCGCTGCGGATTTCGGTATAGCCAGCTCTGGACATCACTTTCATCGGTGCCGGCAGCTGATTCCGTAAAATAGCTCAGTGGCTTGCCCAAAACGCTGGCGATTTGCTCCAGGTTCGTGAGATAAAGTCGTCTCTTGCCCAGCTCGTAATTGGATAGTGCGGCCTGTGTCAAGCCCAGCCTGGAAGCCAGTTCCTGCTGGGTAAGCCCAAGTTCCTGCCTGGCCTCCTGGATTCTTATGCCGATGCTGCGGTAGACCATATTTGAATTTTATCACAATTTGTAATAATCGGCTAAAAATTAATAATAGATATAACAATATGTTTTATTTCCTATTGACAAGTCTATTATGCCTTGTTATTATCGGCATAACAAATCGTTATAAAGGGAGGGAATAAAAATGAAAATCAGCGAAGATGTCTGGAAGTTCTACCAGCAGCACCTGGGTTACAGTGACGAGGAAATAAAGAAGTTCAGAGAAAATCCGAGAAACGCAGATGTTATTTCCAAGGCACCAGCATTAATGAACAAGACGATTGTCTTCGAAGTTGTGGATTCTCACGGGTGCAATAGTCAGCATAAGGTGGGTGACAAATTCTACTTCGATGGGTCCGGCAATCTTATGACCAAAATCTGTCCCAAAAGAATTTGTTTCTCAGCTTTATATTCGATGGCACCGCTGATTTATACAGCGAGTGAGCTCTGCTATGCCGGTGTCGACCCCAACGAGATGCGGTTCAAGCGAACTGGCTGTGGTGATGTTGGTGTCAACTGCGGCGGCTGGGGGCATATCATTATGGAATTACGAATAGAAGAACGCAAGAAAGAATAAACCCAAATCTTCGGCTAATCGCGTAAGAGAGGAGACACCGAATTTGAGGGCACTAAAGAAGAATGAATTGAAGGAAATCTTGATTAAGAATTGGATGAGCCATGATGCCATGTGGTTCTATCACTGCTTGCAGGAATGCGGCATTGAGAAGACAAACAAAATAAATAAAGCTGCTGTTAGAGCCATGGGAATAATAGAAATCCAAAGAATTCAAAAAGCCGTAGGCATGGATAAGGTGGAGACATTTGAGGACCTCAAATCACTAATGGACGCAACCTGGGGCATAGTCAAAGGGGATTTCATGAAGTTCTCCCATACCTTTCCTTCACAAAATGTTCTCCACGGTGAAATGGAGCGTTGTTTTGCCTATGAAGGAATAAAGCAAATAGGTGCCATTGATAAATACCAGTGCGGCATTTTTGAACGAATCTATGCCTGGTTAGATGGCCTGGGCCTACAATACAGCGTTTCTCCCCGAGTGGACGGCTGCATGATGCACACCGATGGAAAATGTTTCAGAGACATCACGTTTAGTTTTGATAAATAAAATGCACTGATCCGCAATGTCGATATCTGAGAAGATTAGGTTATAATGATTAGGAGTTATTTTGAGAAAAGACTTTGGGACTAAAGATGTCCGGATACAGCAATGCCAGTAAATTTAATTAGAGAGGTTCAGAATGACTGGTAGGAGGGTGCCATGGTTGATGAAAAGTCGATTGAAAATATAAGGAAATATGGTATCGCTGTGGGGGATGGCGAAAGGAAAAGACAAATACTCATTGACGACATAGGATTTTCCGCTGGCAAGAGGGCAGAGAACGTGATTATTACAGGTTGCTTTCAGCCTGAGGGCATGCCCCACGTGTTTCATGCTTTTAAGAACGTGTTAGACCACTTCAAAATAGATTATACGCTGCTAAATAAAGAGTACTGCTGCGGCTGGATGCCCATCGGTCAACCGTCGGTCATAGCTAAAAATGAAGAAGATATAGCCAGATTTAAAGAGATTTCTAAGGAATTCATAGTTGAGAATTTTGGACAGGCCAAAGAGCTGGGAGCCAAATCGATAGTACTCTTCTGCGGTGCCTGTGAACCCAATTACACCAATTACAGAGATTTAACTGACCTGGACGTAATTCCCTTCCACAAACTTATTGATCGTTATTTCGAGGCAGGCAAGCTGGAAAGAAAAATCGATTATTATGCAGGTTGCTATCGTTTTCGCCGGCGTATCACAGATAAGCCTGTCGATGTTGAACCGGCAGTGCGCATACTGAAGAAAATTGAGGGACTTGAAGTAAACTATATTGATGATAAGCTGTGCTGCAATATACCGCCGCATATGGAACAAATCGTAGATGCTGTAAAGAGCAATTCGGTAGTAAATATCTGTACGGGTTGTTATTACAGCCTGAAAGCCAAGTTGGCAGAGAAAGCAGGATTGGAAGTGAAAATGCTACTGGAGCTCGTCTGGGAAGCAATAGAAGGAAAATAATATTCAGCACGCTGTAACGGTAACTTCCGAAACAAAACATATATCCAGTTTTAGACGCTATTCCCAAAGCAAAGTAGTAAGCTAGCCATATACGACAAAAAGTGCTATTATAATTCCCTCATTTATGGGGGCTGAATTTAAAGCTATTACTTCAGGTACCGTTACCTCTCCGCAAGGCTTTCTGGCCGGAGCAGTCGAAGCAAGTATAAAGAGCCCTGATAAACTCGACTTGGCTATTCTTTGCTCCGAGAAGCCGTGTGTTGCTGCTGGCGTTTTTACTGCTAATTTAATCAAGTCGGCACCGGTAATCCTTTCTCAGAAACATTTGAAAAGCCAGAAAGCCCAGGCGATTGTGGTTAATTCAGACTGCGCCAACGCTTGCACTGGTGATTCGGGGATGGCCGATGCTGTCGAAATGACCAGGTTGACCGCCGACAAGCTAGGGCTCTCGATAAAAGATGTTCTAGTTGCCAGCACCGGCGTAATTGGAGTGCCTTTACCCATGGACCAAATTCGAGCTGGTATTCACCGGATTGTTCCGACGAAGGATGGAGGACATAAGCTGGCCCGGGCGATAATGACCACTGATACATTCGCTAAAGAGATATCGGTAGCTGTTGAATCAGAAATGGGCCGGTTTACTATTGGTGGAGTGGCTAAGGGAGCCGGGATGATACATCCTAATATGGCCACCCTGCTTTCCTTTCTGACCACTGATGCTTCTGTGGATGCTCGTTTCCTACAGTCGGCACTGCAAAAAGGGGTGGCTAATTCATTTAATATGGTAACTATTGATGGAGATACCAGCCCCAGCGATACGGTGGTCATTTTAGCCAACGGTTTGGCTGGCACGGCTACTATTAAACAAAGCAACGGAGCACTCTTTCAAAAAGGCCTGGATGAAGTTTGTCTTTATCTGGCTAAGTGCGTGGCTAGAGATGGTGAAGGTGCTACCAAGTTAATAGAGGTTGCGGTAGAGGGCGCGCTCAACGAATCGCAGGCTCGCCTGGCGGCTCGTACCATTGCTAGCTCACCGTTGTTCAAGGCGGCTATGTACGGCAATGACCCTAACTGGGGGCGTATTGTGGCAGCGCTAGGTCGGAGTGGAGCCAAGGTGCATGAGAGGAAGCTGGAGGTTTATTTAAATGGTGTCTGTGTTATGAAGCAAGGCTCTCCTGTACCCTTTGACCGGCAGTGTATGAGCACTGGTTTAGCCGATAAGGAAGTATCGGTGAGATTGTGCCTCAATCTCGGTCAAGGCAAAGCTGTGGCGTGGGGGTGCGACCTATCTGAGGAATATGTTACTATAAATAGCGCTTACACGAGTTAAAACGGGGCTGCGAGATAAAAATCAATGAATCCTATAGCTATAAAAATTGGCGGCAGTACTTTAGGCAGTGCTGACACTACAATTGAAGATTTGGTGACGCTTCAAAAAAGAGGCGTGCCAATAGTGGTGGTTCACGGCGGTGCCAATGTGGTTTCCACATGGTTGGGACGATTGGGCATAGAGACCAGCTTTGTTCGCGGGTTGAGGATTACCGATTTGGAGACGTTGAAGGTGGTTACCGCGGTACTGGCCGGATTGGTCAATAAAGAGTTGGTATCGGCTATCTGGCGACAGGGTGGTAAGGCAGTGGGCTTGAGCGGTGTTGACGGCGGTCTGATTTTGGCAAAAAACAAAAAGCCGGAACTGGGATATACCGGAGAGGAATTAAAAGTTAACGTGGCTGTGATAGAGATATTAATTAAGGCGGGTTATATACCGGTCATAGCACCGGTAAGCCTTGGCTTGCTGGAAGGCTCGGATGTGGATACAAATTTACTAAATGTTAACGGTGATACTGCTGCCGGTGAGATTGCTGCTGCTCTAAAGGTGGAAAAGCTAATTTTTCTTACCGATGTACCAGGCCTTTATGATAACTCTAAAAATCTCATCCGCAGATTAAATCCACAGGATGCCAGGGAATTGATTGACTACGGTGTGGCTTCTGGAGGTATGGTAGCCAAGATTGAAGCGTGCCTCCTGGCCATGACTAAGGTGCCGATTACTCGAATCATTGACGGTAGAGTACCTCACGCTTTGCTTGATGAGTTTGAAGGCAAAGGCGATGGTACTACAATAGGTTGGTGAAATGGAAAACTGGCAAGAACTGGAACATAAATTATTTATGCAGACAATCAAACGGTTGCCCGTAACTCTGGTTCGGGGTAAAGGAGCTCGAGTTTGGGATACTGAGGGCAAGGAGTACCTTGATTTTGTGGGTGGCTGGGCGGTTAACAGTTTGGGACATTGCCATCCGGTAGTCGTTAAGGCGTTGACGGAACAGGCTAAAACTCTAATACAGGTATCGAACCAGTTCTATACCATTCCTCAAGTGGAGCTGGCTAAATTATTGGTTGATAATAGCTGTCTTGACCGGGTTTTCTTTTGCAACAGCGGTGCTGAGGCTAATGAAGGGGCGATGAAGCTGGCACGCCGATACGGAAAGCTTCATCTGGATGGAGCTTACGAAATCATAACCACTCATGGCTCTTTTCACGGGCGGACTTTGGCCACTGTGGCAGCTACCGGGCAGGACAAGTTCCAGCAACCTTATATTCCTCTCCCGGACGGTTTTATCAATGTAGATTACGACAGCATCGAGGCTATCAAAGCAGCGACCACCAATCGAACGTGTGCTGTGATGGTGGAGCCTATTCAGGGCGAGGGTGGCGTTAATGTGCCACATGATAAATATCTTAAGGAGATTCGAGCCTGGTGTGACGAGAAAGGCATGCTGCTTATTCTGGATGAGATTCAAACTGGGATTGGCCGAATAGGCAGCCTGTTCGGCTACGAGCAATACGGGATTGAACCGGATATAATGACATTAGCCAAGGGATTAGGCGGTGGCGTGCCCATTGGGGTTTTTCTGGCCAAAGAACGAGCTTCGGTTTTTTCGCTGGGTGAACATGGCTCTACCTTCGGTGGCAATCCCTTGGTTTGTGCCACCGGACTGGCAACGTTGAAATTCATCATTGATAGTGACATACCGGGTAAGGTTAAAAAGCTAGGACAGTATTTTATAACTGACCTGGAAAAGATGAAAGCCAAATTCAGCTTCATCGTTGAGATAAGAGGTCGTGGATTGTTATTGGCTTTGAAATTTACCGATAATATAGCCGAAGAACTGGTGCTGGCTTGCCTGAAAGAAGGCTTGCTGGTTAATGCGGTCAAGCCGAATACCTTGCGGTTTATACCGCCACTCATTATTACTGAGAAAGATGTTGATGAAGCTTTGGGTATTCTGGTAAAAGTTCTAGCCCGGAGGTTATAAGAATGGCAGATAAGGTAGTACTGGCCTACAGCGGAGGCCTTGATACTTCGGCAGCCATAAAATGGCTGGCTGATAAGTATAAAATGGGGGTTATTGCTCTTACCGCAGATATAGGCGGTGTCGGAGAGTTGCCAGCCATACAGCAAAAGGCGCTGAAAATAGGAGCGGTCAAGGCATTAACAGTTGATGCCAAAAAGATTTTTGTTGACTCCTTTGTCTTCCCGGCTCTCAAGGCTAATGCCATTTATGAGAAGCAGTATCCGTTAGCTACAGCGCTAGGTCGCCCATTGATAACAAAATTGCTGGTAGATACCGCCATAAAAGAAGGTGCGGTTGCCGTGGCTCACGGCTCCACAGGTAAGGGTAATGACCAGGTTCGCTTCGATGTAAGTGTTGCTGCCCTGGCTCCAAAACTAAAAATTATAGCGCCGGCACGAGAGTGGGGCATGACTCGAGAAGAGACGATTGCTTACGCTGAAAAACATGGCATCCCTATACCGATTAAAGCTACCAGTCCTTACTCCATAGATGAGAATCTGTGGGGCAGGAGCATAGAGTGCGGTGTGCTGGAAGACCCCTGGGTTGAGCCGCCGGAGGAGGTTTTCGCCTGGACTAAATCACCAGCTGCGTCTCCTGACAAACCTGCTTATGTGGAAATCGGTTTTGAAGAAGGAATTCCAGTCAGCCTTAATAGCAAAAAATTGAGTGGTGTGGCTCTTATTCAGCAGCTAAATGAATTAGCTGGCAAACACGGCGTAGGCAGAATCGACCATGTAGAAAGCAGGTTAGTGGGAATAAAGTCGAGGGAAATTTATGAATCCCCGGCGGCTGCGGTTTTGTTGAAAGCTCATCAAGCCATGGAAGCCATGACTTTGTCTCATCAGCAACTCCGTTTCAATGAGAAGGTGTCAAGCGAGTATGCGGATTTAATCTATAACGGCCTGTGGTTTACTTTATTGCGTCAGGACCTGGCTGCTTATGTAGACCGCGCTCAAAAACATGTAACTGGTACCATAAGAGTCAAACTTTACAAAGGGAACTGTATTGTGGTCGGCAGAAAATCTCCTGTTTCATTGTATGACTATAGCCTAGCTACTTACGATAAGGGTGATGTTTTCGACCAGAGCGCTTCACTTGGTTTCATTCACATCTTTGGACTGCCGACAAAAGTGCAGGCAAGAGTTCAGGGTGACGGTAGAGAGAAGAAGCACAAAAAGAAATCTTGAGATATTGTAGAAAGATATATGGCTAAAAAAGACGAAGTTAAAGGTCATTTGCGCAGCCGCTTTCAAAAAGGCGTCGATAAGAGGGTAGAAAAATATGTTGCCTCCATACCCTTTGACTGGCGATTGTATAAACAGGATATCGCTGGTAGCATGGCGCATGCCCAGATGCTAGCCAATCAGGGGCTGATATCAAAGAAAGACGCCGGCCTTATTATTAGGGGGCTTGCCTCCATCCGAGAGGAGATAGAGCAAGGCAAACTTGCATTCAAGCTTGAACTTGAAGATATACATATGAATATTGAGAGCCGCCTGTTTGAGAAAATAGGTGACGTGGCCGGTAAGCTGCACACTGCTCGTTCTAGAAACGACCAGGTAGCTTTGGACTTGCGCCTTTTCGCGAAGGAAGCTATTGGGGAAACTATTAGTAAGCTAAAGCATTTTCAACTGGCGTTATTAGATGTAGCTGAGGCTAACAAATCTATAATTATGCCGGGATACACCCACTTGCAACAGGCTCAGCCAGTCCTTTTTGCCCATCATCTTCTAGCTTATTTTGAGATGTTGCAGCGGGATGTGATGAGATTCCAGGATTGCTTGAAGCGTACCGACGTGCTTCCATTAGGCAGCGGTGCTCTGGCTGGAGTAGGTTACTCTATTGACCGCGACTTTGTGGCGAAGAAACTGGAATTCAGCGAATTAAGCAGAAATAGCCTCGATGCCGTCTCTGACCGGGATTTTGTCATTGAATATGAAGCTGTTGCTTCTATTGCTATGATGCATGTATCCCGGTTAGCGGAAGAGATAGTGCTTTGGTCTTCGGAAGAGTTCAGCTTTGTAGAGCTTGACGAGGCCTACGCAACGAGCAGTAGCATTATGCCTCAGAAAAAGAACCCGGACGTGGCAGAGTTGGCCAGAGGTAAGACGGGCAGAGTTTACGGAAATCTGCTCGGTCTGTTAACGGTGATGAAAGGCCTGCCGCTGGCTTACAATCGCGATATGCAGGAAGACAAGGAGGGGCTTTTTGACACCGCGGACAAGCTTCTAACAACGTTGGAAGTTTTTGCCGGATTGATAAAAGCGCTGAAAATCAATGCCGACCGGATGCGGCAGGTAATGTCGGGCAGCTATTTACTGGCTACCGATGTGGCAGACTATCTGGTGCGTAAGGGGTTACCTTTCCGCCAAGCGCATAAAATTGTGGGTGAGCTGGTGCAATATGCTATCGGTAAAAGTAAGAGCTTTGGGGAACTGAGTCTTGACGAGTATCGCAGTTTCTCGCCTCTTTTTGCCGACGATGTATATGGCATTACTGTGGACACTTCGGTTGCGGCTCGCAATGTTATTGGTGGCACGGCACCGGAGCAGGTACTGGCTGCCCTTTCGAGAGCCAGAAAGCTTGTCGGTAAGATTAATGAAAAATAGGCGAATTAAACTGGCGCCGTCTATACTCTCCGCTGATTTCAGCCGTCTTGGTGAGCAAGTTGCTGAAGTAGCTAAAGCTGGGGCTGACTATATTCACGTTGATGTAATGGATGGGCATTTTGTGCCTAACATAACAATTGGTGCTCCCGTAGTAGCGTCGCTTCGTTCCCGGACTAATTTGCCGCTAGACGTACATTTGATGATTGAGCATCCTGAGGCTCATATCTCACAGTTCGCTGAAGCTGGCGCCGATATTATTACCGTCCATGTTGAAGCAGCCACACATCTGCATCGCTTGGTCGAGGAAATAAAGGGCTTGGGCGTTAGAGTGGGAGTGTCGTTGAATCCAGCCACTCCTCTAAGCTCATTGGATGAAGTCCTTCCTTTGCTCGACCTAGTACTGGTTATGACTGTCAATCCCGGCTTCGGTGGTCAAGCTTTCATCGGTAGTATGATGGACAAGATAGCCCGGCTGCGGAAGATACTGGATGACAAGCAAGCCAAAGCGGAACTGGAGGTGGATGGTGGTATCACTGCAAGCATAGCTCCAAAGGTGGCCAAAGCAGGAGCTGAGGTTTTGGTTGCTGGAGCCGCGATTTTTGGCTCTAAGCAAGGGGCTGCTAAAGCGCTGCAAGAGATGAGAAGAGCGCTTGGTTTAATGGGCTAACTTATGTTGACTGCGCAGGCATTGGGTACACAAATTAAGTTGTTTTGGTTTCCCATCAAGAAGAATCGTGGCTCGCTGGATATTAGGCAACCAGCGTCGCCTGGTATGCTGCTTCGAATGGCTTACCCTATGGCCGAAGTGTGCCGTTTTGCCACAGATATCACATTTTGTAGCCAAATCGCTAACTCCTTTTCCGAAAGTCGGTCTTGACAACAGAAATAGAATTATACCACAATTGCGAGATTGTAAAAAGGAGACGGATGAAGCAAGTTCTTTCCTGTGGCGGTCAAGAGTTCAAAGATATGTTTGTCGCTGGCAGCAGCTGGTTGGAGAAAACCGTTCCAGACATCAATGCCATAAACGTTTTTCCGGTGCCTGACGGCGATACCGGGACGAATATGTTCCTCACGATGCGGTCGGTCATGGAAGAAGCTGATAGAGTATCAGACCACAGTGTCTCGGCTGTAGCCAAAGCAATGGCTCAAGGTGCCCTGATGGGCGCTCGGGGAAATTCCGGCGTGATTTTATCTCAGTTCTTTCGTGGGCTAGCTAAGGGACTTGACGAGAAAGAGTCGATTACTGGAAGCGATTTGGCGATGGCACTGGGTGAAGCCTCGCGCACAGCTTATAAAGGGCTGTCGCAACCGGTAGAAGGAACCATGTTGACAGTCATCAAGGACGCCTCTAAAGCTGCTGAGGAAGCTGCACGGACCGACCCAGAGAACTTAACTAAAGTTGTGGAGGCTGCGGTTGATGAAGCCAGGGATTCAGTAGCCAGGACCCCATTTTTACTAGATGTGTTGCGTGAAGCTGGCGTAGTAGATGCCGGCGGACAAGGTGTATATGTATTGCTAGAAGGCGTGCTTCGTTATTTGGAAGGGAACGCTGAGGAAATGAGATACCGGCGGCCCCAAATGGTTGCAGCCGAGTTGCCCGTGGGCGCGAAGGTAGCTCCGCTGGCGCCTGAAAAAGAGGAACCATACGGATATTGCACCAACTTTTTGCTCCAAGGCCATAAACTCGACCCTGACAAGATAAGAAAGAAGCTGGAAAACAAGGGTCAATCTATTGTTGTCGTTGGTGATGAGGCCACTATTAGGGTTCATGTCCATACCTATGACCCCGGAGGTATTATAAGGTTTGCGACTTCCCTGGGCACGTTGCATCAACTGCAGGTTCAGAATATGGATGACCAGCATGTTGGCTTTATCGAGATGCAGAAAGATAGGTTGCTAAGTTTGGATATGGGCGTGGTAGCTGTCGCCATCGGAAGCGGAATGAAAGAGGTGTTCCGGAGTTTGGGAGCTGCGGCTACAGTTTCTGGCGGACAGACAATGAATCCCAGTGTTCAGGAGCTACTTCAGGCGGTGGAATCGGTGCCGTCACAGAAAGTAATTCTTCTGCCAAATAACAAGAATATCATTCTGGCTGCATCTCAAGTCCATTCGCTCACGGCCAAAGAAGTAGCAGTAATACCAACTAAGACTATGCCTCAGGGGATAGCCGCTCTTATAGCTTTCAATTATGAGGGAGGAATGGAAGATAACGTTCAGGCTATGAATGAGGCTATCATTGCGGTAAAAACTGTGGAAATTACCGAGGCAGCACGTAGCACCCAATTACAGGGGTTGAAGATAAAGAAGGGGCAGGTTATAGCTATCGTTGACGATGAAAATTTGGTGGCTGCCAGTAATAACCTGGGCGAGGTTCTTTTCCAAGCTCTGGATAAAGCGGGCATTAGTTCGGCAGAAGTGGTGACCGTGTATTATGGAGCCGATATCGATGCACCTCAGGCAGAGCAGATGGTTGACGGAATACGTAATAAGTATCATGACAAGCAAGTTGAAATAGTCTCCGGAGGGCAACCTAATTACAGCTATATAGTTTCTTTGGAGTGATGTTCTCGCAGGTTAATACCGACAGACGATTTTTTACGGCCTCCATCGAGAATTAATGCAGTACTAGCCTTTTACTGCTGGCAATTAGAGAAGGTTAAGGTCAGTGACAATTCCCCTCATTAATGTCGAGCCTCTTCGAACCATTCTCCAGATGGAAGGCCAGAGAAATTATGCGAATACTACGGTATTGGGTGGGATTGACAAGTACCTCCGTAAATGGGCGAGTGAAACCATAAACAGGATAAACTCACCCGAGCTTCTATCTCGTTTCACCGAACTTCACCTGGCTGATTCCAATTATGCCGGCTGGGATTTAGATAATCGTAAAGCGTGGGTAAAGGATGTCCTCGATTGGCTGGCAAAAGTGGAAACATTAGTCGGAACGACGCCGGGGAAAAAGAGTAGGTCTCGCTCTACAGCGGTCAGTCGTAAAACTGCTGATTCTGCGGTCAGTTCCTCGCACGGAGATAAAGGTTTAGACTCGCCGGTAACTTCTGTTAAAGGTATTGCCGCCAGTTCAGCTAGTAAGCTGGCCAAGCTGGGAGTTCAGACAATTCGTGATTTACTTTATTTTTTTCCCAGGCGCCATCTTGATTATAGTCAGAGAAAAACTATTGCCGAGCTTGTGGTGGGTGAGGAGCAAACTGTCTTGGCTACGGTATGGGAAGCTCGAATGGCCAGGCTGGGACCTCAGCAGGGCACTGAAGTCATTGTTGGCGATGAGACCGGTAATATGAGGGCCGTTTGGTTTAATCAGCCGTTCCTGGCTAAGAATTTCCGCACCAATGCCCAACTGGTGCTTAGCGGCAGGGTAACAGAATTCAAGGGGAATAAGGTGTTTGAATCACCGGAATGGGAATTGGTTGAGGATAAGGAGCTAATTCATACCGGTCGTTTGGTGCCCGTTTACCACTTAACACGAGGCCTGTATCCCCGGCAAGTCAGAAATATGGTAAAGAGAGCCCTCGATAATTGGGTATGGCAGATGGTAGATCATCTGCCACCGGAGATGAAAAGTAGGTTTAAACTCGTAGATTTGCCTGAGGCGATTATCCAGACTCACTATCCAGACAGCTATTCACTAAAAGCTGAAGCGAGGAGACGTCTGGCTTTCGATGAGCTTTTCCTTCTTCAATTAGGTGTGCTCAGTAAGAAGCGAGACTGGCAGGAAAGTCAACCGGGAAACGCCTTTAAGACAATCGGAGAGAACATCAACAAGTTCCTGTGTTCTTTGCCATTTACTTTGACCAGTGCACAGCAGCGAGTGCTCCAACAAATCATCGCTGATCTGCAAGAAACACGGCCTATGTCACGTCTTCTCCAGGGTGAAGTTGGCAGCGGCAAAACTGTGGTGGCTGTAACCGCTTTGTTGGTAGCAGCCGATAATGGTTACCAGGGAGCGTTTATGGCACCAACCGAGATACTGGCTGAGCAGCACTTCCGCAACATTTGCCAGCTTCTATCCAAGCTTAGCGAACGGAAGGACGAACAAGACAACCTTTGTCGTTACTACGGACTTTTCTCGCATCCAATCACTTTTGCCCTACTAACCGGAAGTTTGAGGGAGAAGCAGAAAGCGGCTTTACATGAGCAAATTGAAGAGGGCAAGGTGGATATCATCATCGGCACACATGCCCTAATTCAAAAGGCCGTAGAGTTTTCCAGGCTGGGATTGGTAGTGATTGATGAGCAGCATCGCTTTGGTGTTTTACAACGCTTGGCCTTACGTCAGAAAGGATTTAATCCTCACATACTGGTGATGTCGGCTACCCCTATCCCGCGGACTCTGGCGTTAACACTTTATGGCGACTTAGACCTTTCGGTCATAGATGAATTGCCTCCCGGTAGGAAAGAGATAAAAACAAAATGGCTTAAACCTGAGCAGAGAACCAGGGCTTACGATTTTCTCCGCCGAGAAATTGCCACTGGTGCGCAGGCCTTCATAATCTGTCCTCTAATCGAGGAATCAGAAAGTATTGAAGCTAAAGCGGCGGTTGCCGAATATGAACGGCTGTCACAGGAAGTTTTTCCCGACTTGAGGCTCGGCTTACTCCACGGCCGAATGGCAACCAGCGAGAAGGAGAAAGTAATGAAGAGGTTCCGGGACGCAAGGCTTGATATTCTGGTATCAACACCTGTAGTTGAGGTTGGCATCGATGTTCCTAATGCTAGTGTTATGCTGATAGAGGCTGCCGACCGTTTTGGCCTTTCTCAGTTGCATCAATTCCGCGGTCGAGTGGGGCGGGGTGAAAAGCAAAGCTACTGCTTGCTTTTAGCTGAGAAACCGTCGCCTGAGGGTAGCGAGAGATTGCAAGCTATAGAAGGAATTCAAGATGGTTTTGTCTTAGCCGAGAAGGACCTGGAGCTAAGGGGGCCAGGTGAATTCTTCGGCACTCGCCAGAGTGGTTTGCCAGACCTCCGCATGGCCAGGTTATCTGATACGCCACTTCTGGAATTAGCCCGAAATGAGGCAATCGCTCTTTTCCAAAGGGATTCGGGGCTCACTATGCCGGAGCATCAGCTCTTAGCTCAGGAGCTATCCAGAGTTTGGCAAACCGGTGGCGAACTGAGCTGATTTGAAAGTTATGGGTGGTAGTTCTAATATATTAGGGTATTCAGTATCCGTATTTGTGGTTTTGAACGCAGCTGAGAATCTTATAGTCTAATATTAATTAAGATTAATGATTATCAAACATAAACTAGCTAAGGTCCTGGAGCAGGCTGCCAGAGACGCTCAACAAGAGGGATTGCTGGCTGCCACAGCTTTGCCTGAGATTGTGGTAGAACGCCCACAGAATCCTGAGCATGGTGATTATGCCTCCAGTCTGCCGCTTAAGCTGGCTAGAACCACAGAAATAGCTCCTCCGGCAATCGCCGAGAAAATCATAGAATTTATGCCTCATTTGCCTGAAGTTTCTAGAATAGTTGTTGCTGCCCCGGGCTTCATCAATTTTAAACTCAGCAGCGGTTGGCTTACGGAACAAGTAGCTACTATCTTAGATGCTGGCGATTCTTACGGTAACATCGACTTGGGTGCTGGAAAGTCAGTTCAGGTTGAGTTTGTCAGTGTAAATCCCACCGGGCCGCTACATGTCGGACATGGTCGGGGCGCCATTATGGGAAGTACTTTGGCCAATGTGCTTAGTGCCACGGGCTACGCTGTGGAGAAAGAATA